>JAADDB010000039.1 GCA_013154135.1 Chloroflexota bacterium | reverse complement strand
CTGGGCATCAACTACATCCTGGGCGTGGACGGCATCAGCCTCTTCCTGGTGCTGCTCACCACCTTCCTGGGGCCCATCGTCATCCTGGCCTCGTGGGAGAACATCAAGGACCGCGCTGTGACCTACTTGTTCCTCATGCTCCTGCTGGAGACGGGGATGCTGGGCGTGTTCCTGGCGCTGGACCTGGTGCTCTTCTACATCTTCTGGGAATTGACCCTCATCCCCATGTACTTCATCATCGGCATCTGGGGCGGTCCGCGGCGGGTGTACGCGGCCATCAAGTTCTTTATCTACACGATGGCAGGCAGCGCGCTGATGCTCGTCGCCATCCTCGTCCTACGCTACTACAGCGGCACCTTTGACCTGACGTACATCCTGGAACACACACGGCTGGACTACTACGTGCAATGGTGGCTCTTCCTGGCCTTTGCCCTGGCCTTTGCCATCAAAGTGCCCGTGTTCCCCTTCCACACCTGGTTGCCCGACGCGCACGTGGAAGCCCCCACCGCGGGGTCCGTCATCCTGGCGGGCATCCTGCTGAAAATGGGGACCTACGGGTTCATTCGGTTCGCGTTGCCCCTGTTCCCCAGGGCTGCGACCACCTTTGCCAACCTGTTCATCGCGCTGGCTGTCATCGGCATCCTCTACGGAGGATTGGTTGCCTTGCGCCAGAAGGACTTCAAGAAGCTCGTCGCGTACTCCTCCGTGGCGCACCTGGGCTTCGTCATGTTGGGCATCTTCGCCATGACCCCGCAGGGGATGAGCGGCGCGGTGTTGCAGATGATCAACCACGGCCTGAGCACGGGAGCCCTGTTCCTGCTCGTGGGCATGCTCTATGACCGCCGGCATTCCCGCATGTTGGAGGACTTCGGTGGCGTGTGGGCCGTCATGCCCATCTACGGCGTGTTCCTCCTCATCACCTCCATGAGCTCCGCGGGGCTGCCCGGGTTGAACGGCTTCGTTGGCGAATTCACCATCCTGGTGGGCACTTTCTGGAGATCCAAGATCGCAGCGGCCCTGGCGGCCGTGGGCGTGATCATCGCGGCCTGGTACCTGCTCCACGCGTTCCGTGAGGTCATGCAAGGCCCGCTGGACAAGCCCGAAAACAAGAAACTGACCGACCTGACCAAGCGCGAGATCCTCATCCTCGTGCCCATCACCATCATGTTCTTCATCATCGGCCTGTTCCCGAACCTGTTCTTCGACCGCATTAACCCGACGGTCATGGAGACACACAAATACGTCATCCAACACGCGGCCCCGCCCATCCAGATCCCGGGGGCAGAACAATAAGGGAAATCCCGGGAATCCAGAGGACGAGAAGGGGTGTGGCCACGGACGCGAGGGGGCACCTTGAAGTCCTCTGGATTCCCCTTGGGCATGGCCTGCGCGTGGGCCAGGGGCACGTTCTAACCCCGGCGGGGCCGGCGATCGGGTCTCGAGGTGGTGTATGGCGGGTGGAGTGGAGAAGCTCGGACACCCAGAACCGGGGCATTCCCATCTCGCCTTCACGGACCGGCTCCCCCAGGGCATTCGATGGTACCTGGAAGCCCTCGCGGATCTCCTCTTCCCGCCCCAGTGTCCGGGATGTGGCCGGGTGGGCGTTGTGCTCTGCGATACCTGCCTCGCCCACTTCGAAGCCATTGGTCCCCCTTACTGCCGGAAATGTGGCCAGCCCTTGGAAGAAGGCGATCTCTGCTCCATGTGTCGGCGCGGCCGATTCCACCACCTGGATTGGGCGCGTTCCGCGGCCGTGTTCCAGTCCCCGCTGCGCGAAGCCGTCCACGACTTCAAGTACCAGAGCAACACCCGTCTGGCCGAACCCCTGGCCCGGTACATGGAAGACCACCTACCCGCGGAGATCCTGGATGTGGACGCGCTCATCCCCGTCCCCCTGCACCCAAAGCGTCACCGGGAACGGGGGTACAACCAGGCTGCCCTCCTCGCCCGCCACCTGAGCCGGGCTACGCACATCCCTGTGCGGGAGGACATTCTCGTGCGTGTGCGTTATACTCGGCCTCAAGTCAACCTGGGGTTTCGGGAGCGCATCGCGAACATGGAGGGTGCGTTCGCTGTGGTGGACTCCGCACCGGTGCGGGGTCGCTCCTTCCTCCTCATTGATGATGTCATGACCTCGGGGAGTACGTTGGAGGCTTGTGCTCGCGCGTTGAAGGAAGCGGGCGCAGCCCGGGTCATCGCCTACACCCTGGCTCGGGCCTCCTTCCTCTCCCTGGACATCTCTGCTCGCTGATGGACAAAACTGGGGAGCACCTTGGCGGCGGACGGGGCAAGGTCTAACGAGTAATGCGTAACGATTGACGATTAAAGGGCTGGATGCTGGGATGGTTCTTCGATACCAGATTGGCCCAGGAGAGTTCCCATGGGCGGGGGGCGGGTCGCGCCTCAGTGGAACGTCGACGTTCTCGGTCCGTGCCGGGAAGGACGTTTTGTTGTGTGTTTGGGTTAAGCCTGCCAACCACACAAAACAGTTCGCCGGGGAAAGAGTAATCCACGAAGGCTTCGCTCGGACGCCTCTTCCCGTTGAGCATCATCTGTGCCGATGTCGGACACAGGGCCGTCGTACCCCGGCCCGCGCCCTGTGCCTGGCCTCTGTAAGGGCGGGTCTGAGACCCGCCCCTACCTCTCGGCGGCGGATGGGACAGGGGCTATCAACATGTCAGCCCATCGGCCCTGCCTGATTCAGCCCAGCCGATACGCCTTTTTCGCCAGTGTGTACGCCATCTGTTCGGCCATCTCCTCCCCTTCTGCCAGGGAAATCACATCTCGCACTATGAGGCCGGCCAACCAGTTCGCGCTGGCCCGACGCCACACATCGTGGCGGGCGGGGATGGAGGGGAAGGCTCGGGTGTCGTCGTTGAACCCTACCGTGTTGTACAGCCCCGCGGTCTCCATGACCCGGTCGAAATAGCGGCGCATCCCGTTCAGACTGTCGTGGAACCACCATGGAGGGCCCAACTTCAGCGCGGGATAGTGACCGGCCAGAGGCGCGAGCTCCCTCGCGTAGGTGGACTCATCCAACGTGAAGAGGATGAGCGTCAGGCGGGGATCGTTCCCATGCGCGTTGAGGAGGGGGTGCAGACTGCGTGTGAATTCCACCGCGATGGGGATATCCGCGCCCTTATCCGGGCCGAACCGTTCGTAGATGAGCTGATTGTGGTTGCGGAAGGCCCCCACATGCCACTGCATCACCAACCCATCCTCGATGGACATCCGCGCGCTCTCCATGATCATGTGGCCGGCAAAGCGGTGGGCATCCTCCTCCGTCGCCTCCCCTCGGAGAGCCCGTTGGAAGATCGCGTCGGCCTCCTGGGCGGACAGGCGTTCCGTGTGAGCTGTCAACGTCGCGTGGTCGGTGGCCGTCGCGCCCATCTCCCGGAAGAAGGCCCGACGTTCCTCCAATGCGCGGATAAAGCGCGAGTAGTTGCCGATGTCCATGCCCGTCCGTTCCCCCAGCGTGCGGATCCTCTCCCGCCATCCCCGCGCCCGGATGTGGATCACATCATCGGGGCGGAACGTGGGGATTACCCGTCCTTTCCACCCGGACGCGCGGATGGCTTGGTGGTGTTCCAGGGTGGACGTGGCCATATCCGTCGTGGCCAGCACTTCAATGTTGAACCGTTCGAACAGGCGGCGGGGACGGTATTCGGGCGAGGCCAGGCGTTCGCTGATGCGGTCGTAAATGACCTGGGCGGTCTCGCCGGTGAGGGGGATGTCGATGCCGAACACCTCGTACAGTTCCTGTTTGAGCCAGATGCCCGTTGGAGTACCCCGGAAGAGGTAAAAATGTTCCGCGAAGACCTGCCAGATCTTGCGAGGATCCCTTTCCACCTCACCCCCGTCCAGTCGGGGAATGCCCAACCGTTCCAGGGGGATCCCCTGGGAATAGAGCATGCGGAACACATAGTGGTCGGGGATGATGAACAACTCCGCGGGGGAACCGAAGGAATAATCGGGATCCGCGAACATTCGGGGGTCCACATGACCGTGGGGGGAGATGATGGGCAGGGATTTGACCCGCCGGTACAAATGGCGGGCGATGTCCCGTTGCTGGGGGTCGGGGTCGAAAAAGCGGTCTTCGGACAGCACCCAGCGTGACTCGTTCATAGTCAGCCTCCTGTTGGACGGTGTGCAAGGAGGGAGTGCGCGCCTGTGTGTGGTTCAGAGGGTACCGCGTTTTGGGTGGAGGGGCAAATGGTGCGATCACCCTTTGAGCGCGCCGGCCAAGATCCCCCGGATGAAATAGCGGCCGAGGGCCAGGAAGAAGAGGAGGGGGATAATGACGCTGATAAGGGCTGCGGCCATTTGGATGTTGTAGAGGGCCACGAAACTTCCCTTCACCTCTGCCAGCTTGACTTGGATGGTGGTGGTCTTGGGGGTGGAGAGGGTGAGGGCGAGGAGGAATTCGTTCCAGACCTGGGTGAAGATGATGATCGCGGTGGACGCGTACGCGGGGAGGGCCATGGGGGTGATGACGTAGAAGAAGGTTTGGAGCTTATTCGCGCCGTCCACCTCCGCGGCTTCCTCCAGTTCCCGGGGCATGCTGAGGAAGAAAGTGCCCATGAGCACGGAGGCCAGGGGCATGTTCAGGATGAGGTAGCTGAGGATGAGCCCCAGGTGGGTGAGGGCCAATCGGGTCTTGGCCATTATCTGGACCAGGGGGATGAGGACGACTTGGTACGGCAGGTAGAGGGCGATGCCCACGAGGATGAAGAGGACTTTGGCAAACGTGGAGCGGGAGCGGCTGAGCCAGTAGCCGCCCAGGCTGCCGAAGAACGCGGCCAACAACGTCACCGCGAAGGAGATGATGGTGGAGTTGACCAGGGCCTGTCGGACCAGGGTGAAGGCTTGGGTGTAGTTTTCAAAGTGGAGATGGCTGCTGGGCACCAGGTATCGCCGCTGGCTGATCTCCAGCGGCGTCTTCAAAGAGGCCACCAGCATCACATAGATGGGCAGCATGTAGGCGAAAGTGAGCACGACCAGCGTGCCCAGGGCCAGAATTGTGAGCGTGTTCAGCCGTCGTCGTCTCATTCAAACCACTTCCTGAACGCGTAAATGGTATAGGGGATGACCACCACAAAGGCCAGGAGGAAAATGATAACTCCTAGCCCGGCTCCCAGCGCGACCAGATGTTGCTGGAAGGTGGCGATGAACATGAAAAAGGCCAACACATCGGTCGAGTAACCGGGGCCACCGAAGGTGACCACGTACACAATGTCGAACACCTTCAGCGCGGAGATGAGGAGCAAGGAGATGAGGATGAGCATCCCCCCGCGGATGTTGGGCACAATGACGCTGAAGAGGATGCGCAAGCGGCCGGCCCCGTCCACCGTGGCCGCCTCGATCATCTCCTGCAACTCCGCGGTTCGAAAGGAGGATTGGAGGATGATGACCGCGAACCCCAGGTACTGCCAGACAAAGATGAGGATCAACCAATACGTGGCTGTAGCCGGATCGGTGGTAAAGCGACCGGTGAGGAAGTCCAAGCCCAGTGCGCGCAGAATGGTGTTGAAGACGCCCTTGTCCGGCTGGTACATCCAGGACCAGATGGTGCCCGTCACCACAAAGGACATGGCCACCGGGTAGAGGATGAGCGTCCGGATGTAGGATTCTGTGCCGGGGAGGGAGGCGATTTCCAGGAGATAGGCGAGTAAAAGGGCGACAAAGGTGGTGGGGAGCACCCCCAAGATCATCCACTTCAGGTTGTTCCGCACGTCCACCCAGAACCGGTCCAGGCTGAACATGAGTTTGTACCACTTCAGCCCTACAAAGGTGTAGTTGGGCGCGGTGCCTCGCCAATCGGCCATGGACACGTAAAAGGTCCAGGCCAGCATCCCGTAGAGGATGACGAGGAAGATCAGCAGGGGGAGCAGGAAAATGATGGTCGAGATCACATCCCCCCACGTGAGACGGCGCCATTTTCGTTGCCAGCGTTCCAGGTGGTTCATGCCCTTTCACCCGTTGTGAGTTCGGGGGTATGGTGTGCAGGGGCGTGCGGCACTTCACCGCACGCCCCTGTATTGTTTCACATTACGGCCATTTGTACCAAGCCGCCTCCTTCTTCACGTCGTAAATCTGGAAGAGGTCGGAGACGGTGGAGAGGGTGGAGTCCACATTCGGGTCCGCGATGAACGCGGCCACCGCGTCCCAGTACGCCTGGGTGAAGCTGAAGGGTGCGATGCTGCCGTGCTGGTCCAGGATGAGCTTCTGCGGGTTGTCACGCACGTAGGTTTGCAGCTCCTGGCGAATGGGGTCGGGGAACTCCTTCGGGTCGATGTCCAACCGGGCGAAGAGCCCGCCCTGAATGACGTCCGTGGGGATCTGGAGTTCCGGCGAGGCCACGGTCTTCAGCCAGAGCATGACGGTTTGCGGGTGGGGTGCGTTCTTGGCCTTGCCGTACGTGTCCGGGTGGAAGAGGAGGATGCGTTCGGGCTTCTGCGGGAAGGTGACGGCACCGAAGTCCTCGCCCGGGGTCCACCCGCGGCTCTTGAAGTAGCCGATGGCCCATGTGCCCATGATGACCATGGCCGAATCACCGGAGACCAGGAGGCCACAGGATTCATCCCAGGTCAAGTTGGAGTGGTAGGGGTAGACGTAGGGGAGCAGGGCCTGGAGCTTCTCCAATGCCTTCTTGTAGGTGGGGTCATTCTTCACGTCAATTTCGCCCTTGTAGAGCTTGACGTAGTATTCGGGCCCGCCTTCCTCCAGGAGAATGCTGTCGAAGAGGAACGCGGCTTCCCACTTCTCCTTGGTGCCCAGGCCCAGAGGCGCCATGTCGGGTTTGGCCTCCTTGATGGCCTTGACCACGCTCATCAGCTCGTCATACGTGGTGGGCGGAGTGAGCCCCAGTTCGTCGAAGAGCTTCTTGTTGTAGTAGAGGATGTTCTGGATGTGCATGTTGAGGGGCACGGAGTAGGGATGACCTTCGATGGTCACCGCGTTGTACAGGGGCTGCGGGATGACGTCCTTGTACTTGAGCTCCGCGTAGAGGTCATCCAGGGGCTCCAGGTAGCCGCCGTCCACGTAGGATTTCAACTCCGCGCCGCCCAGGGTCTGCCAGGTGTCGGGCGGGAGCCCCGCGGACAGTCGGGCTTGGAGCACGACACGGTGGCTCACACCCCCGCCGCCGGCCACCGGGTTCTCCACGATTTCCACATCCGGGTACTTTTCCTTGAAGACCTTGAACATGGCGTCCGCGGCCTCGCGTTCGCCTCCGGCCGTCCACCAGTGGAAGATTTCCAGCTTCTTCTCCTCAGGCTTGGGAGTCGGGGTCACCACCACTTCCTTGGTCACCACTTTCTCCACTTCTTTAGTGACCACCTTTTCCACCACTTGGGTGACGACCACCGTCTCCTTGACGACCTTTTCAACTTCCTTGGTGACCACTTGGGGGGTCGGTTGGGCACACGCGCCCACAAGGAGCGCAAGGACCAGGAGTAGGCCCAAAACCGTAGCCCATCGGGATACTCGGTACGCCTTCATGACTTAACCTCCTTCCCTTCCTGAGCGTTTCCTCCTGTTTTAGCACCGGTTTCCAGAATTGGGGGATTCCCTCTTTTAGGGTAAGGGAAAGGGCGCGGGAGATCAACCCCTTGGGCCCCTAAAATAGGGGTGATCCTCCCCTACTTCCGTTAGGGGATTTCCCCTACGCGGGGGCGGAGGAACTTTGGGCCCGTCGCGCGAACATGACCCGTTGGCACCTCGGTCGCGGACGGGGCCGGGGTGCTAACGAGTAAAGGGGGCGAAGATCGCCACGCGGCCCGCGATGGGAACTCCTTAATCGTCCATCGCTACTCTTCACTCCGCGATGGTCGCGCGGCTTTTGACAACTCCACATTCCTGTGCTATAAAGCCTTCAAGAGGGGACACCGCGGGGGCGGTGATAGCAAACTCGTCCCCCGTTCCCACACGTGTGGGGGCGGGGGATTTTTGTTGGACCGTTGCACCCAACCGACATCATTAGCCCATCATCCGTCTTCCACCTTGAGCATGGACCCTGTACAGGAGGTTTGGAGATCATGAGCGAACGCAAACGCGTGTTGACCGGGGACCGTCCCACAGGAAAACTCCACCTGGGACATTACGTGGGCAGCTTGTTGAACCGCGTCCGGCTGCAGGACCAGTACGAATGCTTTTTCCTCATCGCAGATCTGCACATGCTCACCACGAAGCCGAGCAAAGAGGACATCGAGATGATCGACAAGAACGCCCGCGAGATGGTCCTGGATTACCTGGCCGTGGGCATTGACCCGAACAAATCGGTCATCTACCTCCAATCGGCCGTGCACGAAGTGTACGAACTCAACCTCTTCTTCGAAATGCTGGTCACCCTGAACCGCTTGGTCCGGTTGCCCAGCATCAAGGACATGGCCCGCGCCGCGAAGATGGACGAAGACACCATTCCCTTTGGCCTGGTGGGGTACCCCGTGCTCCAAGCCGCGGACATCCTCCTCCCGCGGGCCCACCTGGTTCCCGTGGGCAAAGACAACCTGGCCCACGTGGAGATCTCCCGGGAAATCGCGCGGCGCTTCAACCGCACATACGGCGAAGTCTTCCCCATCCCCGAAGCCCTCATCGGGGAAGTGCCCACCCTGGTGGGCATTGACGGCAAGGCGAAGATGAGCAAGAGCCTGAACAACGCGATCTTCCTCTCCGACCCGCCGGAAGTGGTGCGCAAAAAGGTCATGAAAATGTACACCGACCCCAAGCGGATCCGCGCGGACATTCCCGGCACGGTAGAAGGCAACCCCGTGTTCATCTACCACGACATCTTCAACCCGAACAAGGAGGAAGTGGAAGACCTGAAGCGGCGTTATCGAGAAGGACGGGTGGGGGATGTGGAAGTGAAGGAGAAGTTGGCTCGGGCCCTCAACGAATTCTTGGACCCCATCCGGGAGCGCCGGGCCGAGTACGCGGCTCGGACCGGGTACGTGGAGGATGTGATCTGGCGAGGCACGGAGCGCATGCGTGAGGAAGCACGTCAGACCATGGACCAGGTCTATCGGGCCATGGGCTTCCGGAACGTGTGGAACCGCATTCGGCGCAAAGCCGAGCGGTACCAGAAGAAACAGGCGAAGCAGGAGGCAACGGAGTAGCCGCGACGGGAGACCCGCGTCCTCGCGGGCGCGGTTTCTCCGACTCCGGCAGGGGAGGGCGCATGGGCAAGAAGACGCGGCTCCAGCGCATCCGCGCGAGGGGCAAACTCTTGGACGAGATCCTGGCCTGGAAGCGGCAAGAGGTGGCCCGGCTCAAGCGGGAGCGTCCCCTGGCCGAGCTGCGCGCGTTGGCCTTGACCGTTCCCGCGCCCCTGGATTTCCTGGCCGCGCTTCGCTCACCCCACGTCGGGCTGATCGCGGAAGTGGTCCGGGCCACCCCCGCGCGCGGTCTTCTCTCCTCTGATTTCGACCCCGCGGCCCTGGCCCGGACCTACGCGACCAACCGCGCCGCGGCCATCTCCGTTGTCACGGACGCTCGCTTCTTCCAAGGCTCTTTGGAACACCTGGCCCGGGCCAAGGAGACGGTGAATCGGCTGGACACCCCGGTGCCCATCGTGCGCCGGGACTTCATCTTCGACCCCTATCAAGTGTGGGAATCCCGTGTCGCGGGCGCGGACGCGGTGCACCTCATCGCGGCCGTGGTGGGGGAAAAGGGGCTCCGCACGCTCCTGAGCGAAGCTCGGGCCCTGGGCATGGACGCGTTGGTCGAAGTCCACACCGAGGAGGAATTGGCCCGTGCGTTGGCCGCTGGTGCTCGGGCAATCGACCTCAGCAACCGAGATCTGGGCACCTTCCGGGTGGAGGCGAACGTGGTCGAGCGTCTACGTCCCCTGGTCCCTCCGGATGTGTTGGTCGTCGGAGAGGGGGGGATTCACACGCCTGAGGATGCGCGGCAGCTGGCCGCGTTGGGAGTGGACGCGGTGCTCGTGGGAGAACCTTTTGTCCGGGCCAAAGGCAAGGAACGAGCCCGCCTCGTGCGCGCGTTCGTAGAGGCCTTGGAAGCTAAAACTCGGTAACCCCTGAAGCGGGGACAGGCCCACAACACGCCTCTCCGCTCTTACTCGTTACTCGTCACCCTCTCGTACACTTCGGCCGTTGCCTGGGCTGTGCGCTCCCAGGAGAAACGGGCTGCCTGCTCCAACCCCTTTGCCCGCCAGACCTCATACTGCTCCTCGTCCTGGCACAGGCGCGCGATCGCGTCCGACCAGGCATCCTCTGTCGGGGGCAAACGCAAGGCCGCGTCCCCGGCCACCTCGGCCAGGACGGGGATGTCGGTGCACAGGACCGGGGTGCCGCAGGCCATGGCCTCCAACACGGGCAGGCCAAACCCCTCGTACAAAGAAGGGAACAGGAACACGCGGGCTCCCGCGTACAGCGCGGGCAGATCTCCTTCCGGCACCACACCCAAAGTCATCACCCCTTCGGGCAGGGAGTCCGGGGCTGTTTGAGCAAGTCCGGCCAGTACCAGGGGACATTGCCGGTTTCCCCATTGTCCTCGGCTCTTTTCCCACACCCGGAGGAGCAAATCCACGTTCTTGTGGGGTTTTGTGCTCCCCAAGTAGAGGGCATAGGTGGGCGGGAGCCCGTATTTTCGGCGGATGTGCTCCACCCGCGCGGGGGGCTGGGGGCGAAAGTGGGGGGCCGGGGCCAGGGGGATCCGCGTGATGCGCTCAGGCGGGACGCGATAGAAGCGGGCCACATCCTCGGCCGTGGCGTGGGAATCTGTGATGAGGTGGCTGGCCTTGCGCGTAGCCAAGTACTTGAGGCCGCGGATGAGGTGGCGTTTGAGAGGGGGGAAGTAGGTCGGAAAGCGGGTTGGGATGGTGTCGTGCAGGGTGACCACGGTGGGCAGGGGGATGAGGTAGGGGAACAGGTAGTAGGGGGAGTGGTAAATGTGGTAGGAGGATCCGCGCAGGTGGAGGGGAATGCGCCATTGGGCTGTGGGGTCAAAGGGGGAGCCGGGGAGGGGGAGGATGTGTTCTGAGGGGAGGAGGGTTTGGAGGGGGGGGAAGCGGGTGTTTTGGACGTGGGGATTCAGGAGGACCGTCAGGTGGATGTGCGGGAGCGTATGGAGGGCTAAAGCCAGGTGAAACGTGTACCGACCGATGCCCGGGAAGTGGTCGGAGATCACCCGGCCGTCCAACAGGACACGAATTTGACGATCCTCTGACGTTCCCTTTGCTATACTCAAGGTGGAGAACTCCTGCTGGGGATGGTAACGAGTAACGATGGTCGATTGACAAGTAACGAGTGAGTTGGGGCGGGGAAGGGGGGCTTGCCTGTGCCGACCTAACGGTCCCAAATACCTGGTTGGCCTTGCCCGGCCCGCACCCACACCCACTCTTACCCGGCACGGCCGAGAACGGTGGACTCGCGGCCCCGTGGAACCTTTGGGCGGTGGTGAGCGTCTTCTAGATGTCGCTGCTCCGGTTGGAGCAGGCGCACCGGGTGAGGACCGAGGTATCCCGCGGCCG
>JAADDB010000233.1 GCA_013154135.1 Chloroflexota bacterium | reverse complement strand
GGCGGGGTTGGTGAAGGCCATTGTGACCCTGCTGCGGGTGCGTTTTGGCATCGACGAAGCCGAGGCGGAGGCCTTCCGGGCCCGGCTGGAGAAAGTGGAGGCCGTGGAGGACCTGGAAGATCTGCACATTGCCGCGCTGCAGGCGGACGCGCTGGAGGCCTTCGAGAGGGCCCTCGACGAAATCTCCTGAAGAAAAACAGGGGCCGCTAGGTGACGTCGGCCCTGACCAAACAACACACAAGGCTGAAAAATGAACGCATTTCGCTACACACGTCTAGCCCAGGATGGGGAAGCCCGTCTGGGGGTATTTACCACACCCCATGGGGACATCCCTATGCCTGCCTTTGCCCCGGTAGGCACGCAGGCGACCGTAAAAACCCTCACCCCCGACGAGCTCCACATGCTGGATGTGCACATCATCCTCTCCAACACCTACCACCTGTACCTGCGTCCGGGCGCGGACATCATCGCCGAGCTCGGCGGATTGCACGCGTTCATGGGGTGGGATGGCCCTATTCTCACCGACTCTGGGGGCTTTCAAGTCTTCAGCCTGGCCCACATGCGCCATTTAGACGAGGAGGGAGTCACCTTCCGTTCCCACATTGACGGCTCACTCCACCGCTTTACCCCGGAAATCGTCGTGCACACCCAAGAACTCCTTGGCTCGGACATCATCATGCCCCTGGACATCTGTCCCACACCGGACAACCGGGAAGAGGTCGAACGGGCCGTACGTCTGACCCACGCGTGGGCTGTGCGGGCGCGAGAAGCCCACACGCGGGACGATCAGGCCCTTTTCGGCATTGTCCAAGGAGGCATCTACCCGGACTTGCGAGAACAAGCGGCCCGTTTCCTCGTCTCCCTGGACTTCCCCGGCTATGCCATCGGAGGGCTCAGCGTGGGCGAAACAAAGGAGGCCATGTACGCTACCCTTTCGGCCACTGTGCCCCACCTGCCCGAAGACCGCCCTCGCTACCTGATGGGCGTGGGCACCCCGGAGGACATTTTGGAAGCGGTCGAGCGTGGCGTGGACCTGTTTGACTGTGTGCTGCCCACCCGCGTCGCTCGTAACGGAGGGTTACTCACCCACGAAGGGCGCATCAACATCCGCAATGCCCGCTTCGCCCGCGACCCCAACCCCATTGAACCCGGATGCACCTGCTACACGTGCCAGAAGTTCAGTCGGGCATACCTGCGGCACCTCTTCAAAGCCGGGGAAACCCTAGGACTCCGTCTGGCCACCATCCACAACATCCACTTCATGCAACAACTCATGAAAGACATCCGCCAAAGCATTCAGGAAGGACGCTTCCGCGCGTTCAAGGAGGCCTTCCTGGCCCGCTACCGCATCCCGGATCAACAAGCCCGTCACCGCAACAAGGAGGCATACCGCGCCCGGCGCGCAAAGGTGTCCTAAAACATGCGACTTCGGAGGCTCCTCCCCATCCTCCTGCTCCTCGCCCTCGCGGGGACGATTTGGAAGAAAGGGGTATCCCCCCATCTGCCCCCTAAGCCTGGCCCTGGCCTCGCGCTTGGCATCTCCGTCCCCGCAGAACGGGTCCTCGCCCCCACGTGGACATCCGTCCGGTCGGGGCCCTGGCGAGTTGTCCGGATCACCCTGCCCTGGGCCCAGGTGGAACCGGAGAAGGGCACCTACCGGTGGGACCCCTGGGCCCGTGCGGTGAAACAGTTACACCAGGAAGGCTACATCCCCCTCCTCGTATTGGACACAACGCCTTCATGGGCGCGGGCACCGGAAGACGCGGACAACCCCTTCGCGCCTCCCCAAAATCCCGCGGACATGGCCGAATTCGCGCGGGAAGTCGCCCGGCAACTGGGCCCATGGGTGCAGTACTATCAAGTGTGGGATGAGCCGAACATCGCCCCCCACTGGGGACACCGGGAGGCCGATCCGCTTGGCTATGTGCAACTCCTGCAACGTGTAGCCCTGGCCCTGCGCGACACCGACCCGGACGCCCGCATCCTCCCTGCGGGCCTGGCTCCCACCTTGGACCCGGGTCGGGTGAACCGCAACGACCTCGCGTACCTGGACGCGTTCCTCCGCCTGGGTGGCGGGGAATGGATCGACGTGTTGGCCTGGGAGCCCTACGGCTTCCACCGCCCGCCGGAAGACCCTCCGGCAGAGGAAGTGCTGAACTTCCGGCGAGCTGAACTGGCCCGTGCAATCCTGGTGCATCACGGGCTGCAGGATTTGCCCATGTGGAGTGTGGCTTTTGGGTGGCACGCCATTCCCCATTCCCCATGGGACGGGGTTTCTCGGGATAGACAAGCTTACTACGCGCAACGAGCTGTCACCTGGGCCGAAGAACATTGGCCCTGGATGGACGTCCTCATCTGGACTCACGCCTGGCCTGCGGCGCCTCCCTCGGATCCACTCTGGGGATTCGCCTTGTGGGAGCCGGATGGCACCCCCCGGGCAGTAGCCCGAACCCTGGCCACCTTCCCGCCCCGCACGCCGCCCACCCCTCAGGCCCATCCTTCGCCCCTGTGGCTGCCCATGGCCCAAGGGGACGCGTGGGAAATGGAATTCTCCGGTGACCTGAACCTGGAAGTGGGGGTTGGACCTCGTTGGTTCACCTTTTGGGCTTGGGTGGACGGCCGGCCTGCACAGGGGTTGCCCCGGGATGAAAGGGGATGGGCGTACGTGAACACCTACGCGGCCAGGGAGGGTCGAGAAATCCGCGTGCGAGTGAGAGGAAGGCCGGGCGAGCGCCATGTGCTGCGCCTGGTGGCCGGGCCGGGAGATCCCATCTGGCCGGTGTGGCGTCGGGTACCTGAGGCGGACCCGCGAAGCATGTGGGGAGCCTGGCTGGCCGGTGTGGGCACATTCCTGGGCGTGTGGCTCTTCCTGCGCGGCGGATGGGCCGGATGGCTGCGCACCGCGCGGGATGGCCCCCCATGGGCTGTGCGGGGCTGGCAATGGGGGCTGGTCCTCTCCGGGGGGATGGTGCCCTTCACGTCACAGTTAGTGCAAGTGGGGGACCGGTCTCTCGTATTGCCCGAGGTGGGATTGGAAGGGGCCTTGCTCTTGGCTGGGCTGGCCGTCCTGGGACAAAGTGCAAGGGGAAGGAGGTGGAAGAGCCATCCGGTCGCCTGGGAGAAAGCCCTATCCTTGTCCTTAGTCGCGGGGGTGCTCGTGGCCCACGGGGTACTCCACCGGGATGACCCAGCCGTGTGGGTCGCGTTGCGTTCCCGGGTACTCTTCCCCCTCCTCCTCTTCGCGTTGCTCTGGGGAAGCGACAAGGACACACGCATCCGCTTCCTGCGGATGCTCCTGTGGGGCGGGACGGCCGTTGCGCTCTGGGCCTTGCTCCAAGGACCGGAGGACGTGGGAGCCGGGATAGCTCGACTACATGGGTTCTTCGGGTCGCCGAACCACTTGGCGCTGGTGCTCATCCGCCTGCTCCCCTTTGCCCTACTGTGGCCTGCGATCCACGGGGGAAGGCTCAGCCGTTGGGAAGGATGGGGAATCGGGGGGATTTTGCTCCTCACCCTCGCGTTGACGGGCTCCCGCGGGGCCTGGTTCATCGCGCTGCCCGTTATGGCACTCACCCTGAAGCCCAGAGGACGGGCGGGGCAAGTGTGGGTTGGAACAGGGCTGTTGGCCGGTCTCCTCCTCCTATGGCATCGGGATGGAGGAACGTGGACGGCTCGGGTGCGCATCTGGAAGGGATTGTGGCGTTTGTTGGAAGACCACGGGTGGTGGGGAATCGGCCTGGGGCGATTCGCGCAGGTCTATCCCCGTTACGCGCTCCCCGACGCGTGGCGGGAGCCGTTGCTCTACCACGGGCACAATGTGGCGTTGACCACCCTCACGTGGGTGGGGATGCCAGCGGCTGTGGCTGTGTTCTACTGGTTGGGCCAGGAACTCCGCGCCCGGCCCTCATCGCCCCTGGGCCGGGCCGCGTGGAGCTCCCTGCTTGCGGGTCTGGCCTTTGGGATGGTGGACGCGTTCTGGGCCCTTCCGGACCTGGCTTATCTCACGGCCATAGGGTTGCTGTTCATAAGCGAAGAGCGGGTGGACTGACACAGCCCAGTAGTCCCCCGGCCGCGGACGGGCCCGCACCGCCGCGGAGTTTCCACGTCCTCGCCCCCTGTCGGGCGGACGCATGGTCATGCGTTCCTACCATTCGTATACGACATGCTCAAGTCCACGAGGCTGAACCCCGGTCACTCGTCACTCATTCACCGGCACACAGCGCACTTTGCCATCCCGCATGATGACGAAGGAGGCTTCGGGGACCGGAGCCCAGTTGTCGCTCAACTCATCCAGCGGCTCGGAGACGAGAATTTGGCTGCCCGGTGGCATGGCCTCATAGTCCCCATCCAACTCTCGAATGGCCTGAAGGTTCCGGCTGTAAAAGAGGGTTTTCGATTGGTTGTGGGAAGAATAGCGCAGCGCGTAGACCGTGTGTCCGTCGGTCGTGGCCAGGGTGAGATGGGCAGGAGTTGTCACATCGTGGGCCTGACGGACCTCTTCCACTTTCTTGATGAGCTGGCGCAGCGCGTCCAAGGGATTCGTCTCCAGCCCGTACGTCAAGGCCAGGTAGAAGAGAGTTTCGCTGTCTGTCGTTCCCCGGATGTGGGGGAAAAGCTCCGGTGCGACGGCGCATTGGAGATCCCGCCGCATACGTTGGAAGTCCCCCACGCTACCGTTGTGCTGGAAGAGCCACTGTCCGTACAAGAAGGGGTGGGAGTTCGTCCGTTGCACCTCTGTGCCGGGCGCCGCGGCCCGGACATGGGCGAAAAAGAGGGGAGAACGGATCTGGGCGGCCAAGTGACGGAGGTTGTCATCGTTCCAGGCCGGGCGAATACTGCGGAAGAGGCCGGGGAAAGGTCGCTCGCCATACCACCCAAGGCCAAAACCATCGCCGTTCGTCGTCACGTTGCCCACGCCGGGCACATAATTCATCATGGCCCGCATACTCTGGTCGATGAGGGAATGCTGGGGTTTGATGAGCAACGTGTCCATGAAAATCGATGGGCCTTTGTACACCAACCAACGACACATGAGGACCTCCTGTTGACTTGAGTGTTAAACACCGGCTCGGCGGGAAAAACATGGCAGTGCCTCGCCGCGGACGGGTCCGGGAAGTAGGCACGAAATGAAAGTTGGGTTAGAATAACACGGGAAAAGGGAAAAGTCCAACAGGGGGGAGAGGATGCGGAAGACCACGGTATTGGTCGTTGACGATGAGGAGACCTTGCTGCACTTCATGCGCCGGAACCTGGAGGCCCGGGGCTTCCGGGTCATCACCGCGCGGGACGGCATGGAAGCTCTCCACGCGTTCGAACAACACCAGCCCGACCTGATCATCCTGGACTTACTCATGCCCCGCATGGACGGCATGGAAGTCCTGCGCCGCATACGACGACACAACACCGTCCCCATCATTGTCCTCACGGCCCTCGACGAGGAGGGGGACAAGATCACGGCCTTGGAACAGGGGGCCGACGACTACTTGACCAAACCCTTCAGCGTGGGAGAACTCCTCGCGCGCGTCCACGCGGTTCTCCGCCGTGCACGCTGGGCCGAATCCCGGGGAGAAGAGGAAAACATCATCCGCGTGGGAGATGTGGAGCTGGATGTGGAGGGACATCGCGCGTACCACGGGGGCCAAGTGCTGGACCTGACGCCGACCGAGTTCAACCTGCTCCACACCCTCATGCGCCACAAAGGTCGTGTGCTCCCCCACCGGTGGCTTTTACAACACGTGTGGGGAGAGGAATACAGCGATGCGGTGGAGTACTTGCGGGTGTACATCGGACGCCTGCGGAAAAAGCTCGGCGAGACGCCCGAACACCGGCACATCTGGACTGAGCCGGGGGTAGGGTACTGGTTTGAGTGAGCACCATGGCCGAGACACTGCGTGTGTTCGTCAGTGCCAGCCGGGACGCTGAAGAGTTGCGAGGGATCATCGGCAAGGTTGCCGCGCGCTTGCCCGTGCGGGTGAGCATGGAAATCCGTCGGACGCCCCGGGAAAAGGCCACTTACGAGGAGATCTTCGAACGGGTGGCCAACTGTGACCGGGTGTATGTGATCTTGGGCCGGGACATCTCCGCTCCCATGGGGACCGAGTGGGAAATAGCCCGCGAGCTGGAGCGCCCCATCGTGGCCTTGCGTGGGAATGGTCCCCTTTCCCCCGCGGCCCACATCTTCCTGGCCTGGACCCGCGCGCGATGGCTCACCTTCCGCACACCTGAAGAGCTGGCCCAATGGGTCATGTGGGACCTCATTGACCTGCTCCTACACCCCAAGAACCGTTACGGGCTCACCCCCGACGAAGTACACAAACTGCTCCTCTTCCGCAAACAACTGGCCGTGCAAGAAGTGGTCCAGGGGGAAGCAGGTGGGACCGAAGGGGGTGGGGTTCTGTTGGATGACATACGCAGGGAGCCGCTGGAGGGGCAATTGCTCCAGTCCCCGGAGGAGGAAACAGGGGAATCCTCCACCGGGGACTGAGGGATTTCACCGCTTGCTGTGGGAGATCATGTAAGCCAGGAATGTGCCGTCGTTCTGGTAGACGCCGGAAATCGCCACCCGGTCCCCGGCCTTGAATTCGGACAAGGGCCGGTCGGAGATGGTATCCGGTCGGACCCACACTTGCGTGTCGTTCACCGTCCAAGGGTACGCGTACACGTCCTCGGGCACGTAGACCAAGGTGCCGATGAGGAAGGCGTAGTGGGCTTCCACGACCCGGGCAAAAGTCGCCTCCACCACACCCTGAGCCTGCTTGGCACCGTACACCGCTACCCGAGCGCCCGCGCCGGCCGCGCCCGCGCTGTCATCCACCGGGGTGTCCGGCTTCAAACGGACCAGGACTTCCTCACCCCGCTGTGAGCCGTCCTCCACAAGGACGTTCCACTGGGTCACATCTCCTTCTGTCTCCTGATCCAGCAACCATCCGGTCAATTGCACATCCGGCGGGTAGACGGAGAGGGTGGAGGGGACGAGGCGGTTATCCCCTTCCATGTGGCCGCTGACCCGGACGAGAGAGCCGGGCGGGGGTGGGGTTGCTCCCGGCGGTGCGGGGATCTCCAACCCATTGACGACCCAATTATTGCCCCGCACTTCCTGGATGACGCCGATGAACTCCACCCGGCTGGATTCCTCTTCCACCGTTGTCAGTTGGATGAGATCCGCGACAAAGGTGGTGCCCTCCATGTGACCTTGGACGGTCGCCACCAAGCCGGGACGGGCGTGAGGCCATCCCATGACCCGGGTGTGCGCGCCCACGCGGACGGGCGTGCCGTCGATGATCCATTCACCCTCCCCCACGCTCTCCACAATGCCGTGGAGGGTTAAGGGCACAGTCGCGTCCTCGGAAGAGAGAACCCGGATGACATCGGCCACCAGGCGGTCATCCTCCTTGTGGGCCCGCACTTGGACAAAGGCCCCGACCTGGGCCCGTCCGGCCACTGTGTTCAATGTGGTCTTGCGGGTGACCACGACTTCCTGGTCTCCCACCTGCCACGTTCCCCACAGGTCATCGGGCATAGCCTGGACAGGACCCATGAACTCGATGGGAGGTTCATTGTTGGTGGCAAACGTCTGCCGGGAAAAGTAGGAACCGACGAAATACCCTGCCATGAGCAGGGCGAGGAGTACCAATACTGCAAGGGCTTTACGCGTTGTAGCCTTCATTGTCGTCCTCGTTGATGGGCACCACACACTCCGGGATCCCAGGCGGGGGGCGACTTGGCTGACATCGCCGGAGCTGCGCTTTCCTGCATCTGTAATGCACGTGACACGTTCAACGGTCAAAAGTATAACACATGCATTAGCGCGTGACAAATCAGATGTTGGGTATGCTGTTTTAGGGCGGGGAGTCCCCAACCAAGCCCTGCTCAATACGGCAAGGTAAAGGAGACGGTCAAGCCCCGACCTTCGCCCTCACTTTCCGCCCAAATGCGGCCCCCATGTCGTTCCACAATTTGGCGACACAGGGCCAACCCCAAGCCCAGGCCCTTGTTCTGATAGGTCTCCTTGCGCTCGACCCGGTAAAACTGCTCGAACAACTGGGCCAACATGTCCGGCGGGACTCCGATTCCCTCATCCCGCACTTGGATGAGCACGTGATCCCCCTCCCGCCGCGCGGTGATGTGGATGTCCCGACCGGGCGGCGTGTACTTGTGCGCGTTGTCCAGGAGATTGTCCATCACCTGCTGGAGATAGGTGCGATCCCCCTGCACCTCCCCCACATCCGGAGCGATGTCCATGTGCAGGCGTTGGTCCTTCTGCGCTAACACCGGCGTCCACACCTGAGCCGTGTGCTCCAACCACGCCCGCACGTCAATGGGCTGGATGTTCAGGGGATCATGTTCCACCTGCTTCAGGGAGAGCACCTGGTTGACCATGTGCCGCAGATGGCGGGCTTCCTGGACCAGGTTGGCGATGAGCTGCCGGGTCGGTTCGGAGAGGGTGGCGACCTCCGGGTTTGACTGGAGGAGCTCGGCCAGACCGAGGATAAGGGTCAACGGAGTGCGCAACTCGTGGGAGATGCGGTGGATGAGGAGGGTGCGCGCTTGAAGGGCTTGCTCCAGCTCCTGATTCAAACGCACGGCCTGGCGGTACAAGCGGGCATTCTCAATGGCCGCGGCTGCATGGTTGGCGAACACCTGGGCCAAACGGGTCTCCTTCTCCCCAAAAGCCCCCGGTTTCCGACTCTCCAGGGTGAGATACCCGATGACCTTGTCCCGGACGACCAAGGGCACGGCCAACCACCCACGGATGGGATAGTGGTCATCCCAATTCTCAAAGTGGGGATCGGCCATGGCATCTTCCAGGAGGATGGGTTCCCCGGTCTCGGAAATCCGGCGGAAATAGGGGTCCTCCAGGGGATAACGCCGGGCCATGTAGACCTCCGGGTGCTCAAAGCCCCGCATCGCCTGCACACGCAGGTGATCATCCTCCACCAGGAGGATGGTGGCACTGTCGTAGTGGGTCAACTCCTCCAGGTAGTTCAAAATGTGCTCGAGGATCTCTTCCAGCTCCAGGTTAGTGGTCAACGCGGCTGCCGTGCGGAAGAGACTCTCCATCTCCTGACGCCGGTTCTGCTCCCGCTCCAGATGATGCGTCCGCTCAATGGCCAGGGCAATGGCATCGGCCAGGCGTTGCAACAAGGGGATGGAGACGTGGTCGAAACCGTGGGGGTAACTCCACGCGAAGTTCAGGGCACCGTACACCCGGTCCTGGACGGTCAAGGGGATGTTGACCCGCGAACGGTATCCGGCCCTGTAGAGGAGCTGCTCCGCGGGCCAGTCGGTCTCCTCGGCCAGGTCCGGGGTGAGGTGAATGCGGCCGTTGAGGATGTCACTGGCCGCGGACGTCGCTTCAATGGGCAAGCGTGTGCCCTTGCCCAACTTGGGATTCGGCGCGTCCAGGCTGGTGACCACGAACGCGGCGTTGTTCTCGACGAACAGGGTGATGCTGATCCGCTCGGCCTGGGTCAAGCGGCGCAAGGGTTTGACAATGCGGGGGAAGGCCTCATCCACGTGGGGGGTCGCGTTCAGGGCCCGCAGGATCTGGCTCAGAATGTCCATCTCCGCGGTATGCTGCTCCAACTGGTCCAACATCCGCTTTCGTTCCAAAGCAGAGGAGAGGATGCTGCTGGCCGAACGCAAGGCATCCAACTCATCATCGGTCCAAAGCCGCGGATGTGTACACTCATCAAAGGCGATGAAGCCCCACCACTTCTCCCCCACAAAGATGGGCACCGCGGCGACGGAGCGCACACCCTGCTGGCGTAGGGCATCTGCCTCCTGGGGAGGCAAGTGGTCCACCGGTCCGGCGATCACCTCCCCCCGGCCGAGGACAGACGCCCAGCGCTCAAAGGTGTTCCCCTTCCACCGATAGGGCACACCGAACTCCCATCGGGAGGAATCCACGAGGTAGGACGCCGTATGAGGGGCAATCCACTCATAACGCAGGAGAAACGCGGGCTCACCGTTCTCCAACGTGGTGTTGGCAAACACGCACACGCGACACACCCGCGCGGCCCGTCCCAATTGTCCCAGGATGGATGTGACGTTCTTTTCCCATTGGTCGTTTTGCAGAAATTCCCGGGCAATCTCGGTAACGGCCCGCAGGATCGCGTTACCACTCCGTCTCAGCTCCCCCATTGTTCACTCCTTGGGGTGATCCACCACACATGGGCCCAGGGTCGAGGCGCCCTGGGAAGACGCCTCGACCTCTCGTACAAAGTTACGCAATTGGACTCTCAACCGTTTCACGGGTCCATGCTCCCCGTTCGGCCAACGCCTGGAAGAAAGGCTCGGGCGGGACCACCATTTCAGGTGGGTAGACCCCGGCGCGAGCAATTGTCCCATCCGCGAGCCAGCGGGCGACAATGGCCGGCGGGGAAGCGACCAACAACTTCCCCCCGCTCATTCCCCACTCCTCATGGGGGCCTGCAAAGGTGGTGATGGCCATGCGCACGGGCTGGCCGTCCCGCGTTCCTTGCGCTTCGGTGATGATGGCTTTGACGCCGACGGGCTTATCCGGCGATGAGCTCCCCGCGCGGGCCGCAGTCTTGCGCCGGAGGACCGCGATGAGCACATCTCGAGGTCGCACCCGTCCGCCGGGAACTTCCACCGGCTCCAGGTCGGCCAGGCCCAGGTCGGCCAGGAACTGGAGTTGGCGCAGGGCTCGCTCGGAGTAGCCGAAAAAGGTAATCTTGAAGGTCACCTCCCGGATGCCCTTGTCCTTCAGGCTCAGCGGGATGGTGGCAACTTCCGAGTGGAGGCTCAGGTGAGTCTTGGTGTAACCGATGGGTTCGGGAAAGAGGACGTATTCCTCCTCGCTGAGGGGGGGAAGTTCCACGAATTTCCCGTCCCGAAAGACCATGGCCGGCCGGGTGATCTCGTCCAGGATGGTCTCAATGGAATAGGGGGCGTTCAAGGGGTCATCGGCCAGGGGATGGCTGCCGTTGTAGATGTGGACGTATTCCACCGTGTCCAGATGAGCTGCGAGATACCCTGTCTGCACGTTGGCCACGCCCGGACAGCTCCCCATGCCCAGGACCGCGGTAAGCCCTGCCCGGCGGAAGTCCGGGTCCAGTTGGAGTTGTTTGCGGGTGGTGTGGAACAACCCACCCAGGTCCAGGTAGTGGACGCCTGCGTCCAGGCAGGCGTGCATGACGTCCAGGTTGAACCGGTAGGCCACCGCGTTGATGAGCACGTCCATGCCGCGTAGGGCTTCTGCCGTAGCCCGGCGATCCGTCACGTCCACGCGGATGGCCCGCGCGCGTGGGCCTGCCGCGGCAGCGGCCCGCCGCGCGGCCTCTTCATCCACATCGCCGACGAGGATCTCCTCGACGTCGTCCCCGTCGGCCAAATCCTTCACAATAGCTTGGCCGATGATCCCGGCCCCGAACATGGCTATACGCATAGAATCTCGCTCCTTGGTGAAAGGATTGGGTAACGAGTAACGATTAACGATTGACGATTAAGGCCGCCCGGGGCTAAACCCCCGGGCTAAATGGGGAGAAGCCCCCTTCGGGGGCTCTATACGGGCACGTAACCGGTCGAGAATCGCCCCGCACGGCCCAGTGGCGCCCTCTCGCCCCTCTTACTCGT
>JAADDB010000166.1 GCA_013154135.1 Chloroflexota bacterium | reverse complement strand
CCCACCTGGCACGGCGCGAGGACATCCGCGCTCCGCCACCGGTGGTGACCGGATGGGACAACGACATCCGGCCTCGATACACCTGATATCGCGAGGTCATCCATGAGAAGAGCTCAATACGGGTGGGTGACGCCCGAGAACATGGCCCTGTTCACGGACATGTACGAACTCACCATGGCCGATTCCTATCTCCGCCATGGGATGGACCAATGGGCCACGTTCGACCTGTTCATTCGACACTTGCCTCCCCAACGCGCTTTCCTGCTCAACGCGGGATTGGAACCGGTTGTTCATTACCTCCTGCACATGCGGTTCACCCAGGAGGCCATTGAGTACCTGCGGGAACAGGGCATCTTCAGCGACGCGTTTCTCTCCTATTTGCGGACGTTTCGCTTCACCGGCGATGTGTGGGCCATGCCCGAAGGGACGGTCTTCTTCCCAGGGGAACCGGTGCTGCGCGTGAGTGCCCCGCGCATCCAGGCCCAGATTCTGGAGACCGCGCTTTTGAACATCACCAACGCGTATGTGACTTTTGCCAGCAAGGCCGCGCGTGTGGTCCTCGCGGCCCAGGGCCGGGCCGTCGCGGACTTCTCCCCCCGCCGGGATCACGGGATGGACGCGGCGTTGAAGGTGGCCCGCGCGGCCTACATCGCGGGCTGTGCTGCCACGTCCAACGTCCTGGCCGGGCACCTCTTCGGCATCCCCATCACCGGCACCATGGCCCACTCCTACGTCATGTCCTTCCCCACGGAATTGGACGCGTTTCGGGCCTACGCGGCGGATTATCCCAACAACGCGGTACTCCTCATCGACACGTACGACACCATCCAAGGTGCCAAACACGCCATCATTGTCGCTCGGGAACTGCGAGCCCGTGGGTACGAGTTGCGCGGGGTTCGCATCGACAGTGGGGACTTGGTCGCGCTGAGCCGGGAGGTGCGCCGGTTGTTGGACGAGGCGGGGTTCCCCCATGTCCAGATTTTCCTCAGCGGCGACCTGGATGAGTACCGGATCCGGGACCTGCTGGCCGCGGGCGCGGTCGCGGACGCGTTCGGCGTGGGCACGCGTATGGGCACTTCCGCGGATGCGCCATATGTGGGGGGTGTGTACAAACTGGTGGAAGACGAGACCGGGTTGAAGATCAAACTCAGCACGGGCAAACTCACCCTGCCCGGACGCAAGCAGGTGTACCGCTCATACGAAGACGGCCGCATGCGTTACGACGTCATCGCCCTGGCCGACGAACCGCCTCCCGAGGGCACCGTTCCCCTGCTCCGGGAAATCATCCGGAAGGGGGAGCTCGTTGCCGATCTTCCCACCCTCTCCGAGATCCGGGAACGGGCAGCTCGGGAAATGCGCGCGTTGCCCGACCCCTTGCGCGAGATTGATGTTTCCTACCAAGACACATATCCCGTCCGCATCAGCGCCAAGCTCCGTCGCCTGACCGAAGCCGTTCAGGCTCACGTGAAGCGTAGTGAAATGGACGCAAAGTGACGGTTGCTCACAGGACAGTTTGTGCCGGGGAAGAGGTGATGCCCGTTGCCTTGGGGAGCTGGACGCGACAGAAATCGGGACGACACACCCTTTATGCATCTCCCCTTATTGCCTCACCACATACTCGTACGCTCGTTCAATGCGTGTGGCCGCGTGCTCCCAGGTGAACTGTTCCCGGACTCTCGCGCGCAATTGTTGGCCCCGCTCCCGAGCCCGTGGGTCGTGTAAGGCTTCCGCGAGCGCTCGCGCCAGATCTTGAGGGTCATCCGGCCGGGCGTAATAGCCCTCTTCCCCCAAATACGCCCGGTGGGCCGGGGTGTCCGTCGCCACCACCGGAAGCGCGGTGGCCATGTAGGGCAACAATTTCCCCGCACCTTCGGACAAGGGACGCTTGGGCGCGGTGGCGATCCGGGCCAATCGGAGGTAATCGGGGGCCTGATCATAAGGCACAGGACCGGTCAACCGCACATCCCCTTCCAAACCCAGGGCCTGCGCCTGGGCCCGATATCGGTCCACAAAGGGGTATCCCATGAGCAGGAGCAGGGGACGGTCTTCCCCTTCCCAACGGGATACCAACGCGCGAAACGCGTGAAGCAGGACATCCACTCCCTGATAGGGGGCCAAAAGACCCAAATACGCGATGACCGGGCGTTCGGCCGGGATGCGCCAACGCCTTCGGAGCGCCTCCAGCCGCGGCGCATCTTCCGGTTGCGGAGGACGGAACACCTCCGGGTCCACCGAATCGGGCAGGAGGATGAGCCGCTCCTCCGGGATGTGGCCGCGGGCACGGAGGGCGTGTTGCGCGTGCGCGGTGGACGTGAGGATGACGTCCGCTTGGCGGTCCAGGAAGATCTCCAGTCCGCGCCAGAACGCCTGCAAGGGGGAGCGAGGGGACAGGAAGCCGTGGGTCAGCATCTCGGCCGTGAGGCTCCCCTGATAGTCAAAGACCACGGGCACGCGAGCCCACTTCAAGGGCAAGGCCAGCGCGACCCCTTCGTGGAGGAACGCGTGGACCAGGTGGGGCCGGAAGCGCATCCCTTCCCCCAGAACCAAGGGAACTAACAGCGCGTCTAGAACCACCTTCTTCCAGGATGAACCCACTTGGATGGGCCAACCGCGCAACAGGGGCAGACGGCGGATCTCCAGGGGCGGCCGGTCTCGGCCGGAAGGATACGTGATCAGTCGCACGCGATGTCCCCGTCGGACCAGGGCGGATAAATGTCCCCAAATGCGCACATGGCACCCGTAATCCGCGAAGAAGGATGTGGGCGCAATGGCCAGTATCCGCAGCCGCTCCATTACTTCTCCCGGCGTTCCCGCCAGCGTCGGCTGAACGTTTCCCCGAACAACCAGTGGCGGAAGGAAAAACCCTTTTCCTGCGGCCCCTTCTCCTCCCACTCACGCGCGAGGGCCGCCTTCAACCACTGCTCGCGCGCGTCCAGCAGAACCCGCACATGTTCGTGCAGGCGCTCCTCATCTCCCGCCTCCAGGAGCCCTCGCCAGTGGGCCAGGTGTTTTTCCATGGACTCCAGCCAGGAAAGCACGTGCTCCCGGTTGGACAACAACTCCGCGACCAACCCCTCCGCGTCCGTGTAGGTGGTGTACGTCGCGGCTTCGAACTGGACCCCGGCCAATTTGCGCATGTCCCGCCAACCGGGGGATTGGGTCACCGCGTGGAGCAGGGCCAGCGCGAGGACCCGCGGGGTCTGTTCCACGCCGGCCATCAGCGCGTCGTGTTCCTCCGGTTGGAGGAAGAAAGGCCGGGCGCCGATGAGGTTCAGCATATCGGTGAGGAGTTTCACGGCCTTGGGATGGGCCGATGCTGTGGTGCCCAAGCAGTAGAACTCATCCCGAAAGATGTCCGGCGAGGGCACCTCTGAAGAGGGCAGGACATCTCGGACAATGGGATGTCCGGGGATGAAGTGGACTTCTTGGGGCAAAGTGTCCTGCGCCCAGCGGAGGGGAGGCACCATCAGAGGCGCGGTGTCGGTCACCACCGCGTTGGGACGCAGGTCTTCCGCGATGTAGGTCAGAGTTTCCTTTATCGCGGACAGGGGAAGCGCGAGGATGACCAAATCCGCACCTTCCACCGAACGGGGGAGATTCCATTCCCCCCGGTCGATGGCCTTCTCCCGGACCGCGACGCGCGCCCTCTCCGGGTCCTTATCGTGCCCCACAATGTAGACCTGATCGGAAGCCGCGTGTTTCAACGCCCGCCCCAACGCGGTCCCTATCCGCCCTAAGCCGATGATGGTGATGTGTACTTTTGCGCTCATATTCTCCTCTCCGAAATGGACGATGCTGGATGTCTGTGCGTCGACGGCGTTTTGAGTGGCGCATTACGGTGTTGGCGTGTTGCGCCCGGATTCGACGTTGGACCTGGTTCAACTCTGTTCGTCGGCCCGGCGGAGCCGTTGTAACCGTTTGGCCTGTTCGTCCCCTTGGGGGGGGATGGGATCCTGGTGGTGGGCGATGAGCCAGACCACCTGCGGGTCGCATCCGGCCTTTTGGGCCAGTTCTGCGCCCAGACGAGGGTGCTCGGCCAGGACCCAAAAGGGGCGTCGCCAGCCGTGAGGGTGGACCAGCCAAGCCCGAACCCACGGCACCCATTCGGCCAAGACCCACACGACGCGGTGCCACAAGCGCAGAGGAGCCACCACCTTCCCCACATCGTGCAGCAAAGCCGCCTGCATTAACACCCGATCCCCAAACCCCTCCTGTTGCAGCTTGCGCATGACCCGCAGGGCATGGGCCCGATCGCGGATATCCTGCCTTTGCCACAGGTCAAAAGCCTGTGGGGACAACCAACGGGCCACCTCCTCCAGATCCGCGGGGGAAAGACGGGGCCGCAATCCGGCCCACACTTGCCACACCCGGTAAGGGATCTGGCGCCACTTACAGGAGGACACGTAAGATCCCTCCCATTATCGCATGCAACAGGGGCCCGAGAAAACTCCCCGGCAGGAACAGGAGGAGCAGGAGGACCAACGTGCCGTATCGTTGTAAGAGCCCGATAAGCTCGTGCCAACTGGGTGGGGCCAGACTGGAAAGCACCGCGAACCCGTCCAGCGGGGGCAGGGGAATCAGGTTGAACACAAAGAGCAGGACGTTGAAGGAGACGAACACGTACAGAACCCGGTGCAACACGGGGGAATGAACGCCGCCCATCACCCCGCGTAGAAGCAGAGCTCCCGCGATGGCCAGGAGCAAATTCATCACCGGTCCCGCGGCCGCGACCAACAGAACTCCCCAACGGATGGGCACCCGCAGGTTGCGGGGGTTCCACCGGACCGGTTTGGCCCATCCCACGAAGGCGATGAACACCAAAAGCGTGCCCAAGGGGTCCAAGTGCTTGAGGGGATTGAGGGTCAAGCGGCCCTCCCAACGGGGGGTGGGATCGCCCAAACGGACGGCCATCCACGCGTGGGCGTATTCGTGAAGGGTGAAGCCGATAATGACCGCGGGCAGCACGTACAGAGCCTGCTCCAGTCGGGTGCCAAAGGTGGCTTGTAAAGCTTGCCAAAACGCGTTCCAAATAGGCATCTTCTGTTCCTCACTCTCCGTCCAAGATCTCCGCGAGGGCGGCTCGTATCCCCTCCTCTGGGACTCGGCCGACCAGGAAGACGTGTCCCGGTTCCGCGGGGATGATGAAGCGCAGTTGACCGTGTAGCCGTTTCTTGTCCGTGCCCATGGCCTGGAGTACGTCCTCCACACGCGGGGGAGGCCCCAGTTCGGGCATGTCCTGCCAGTGCACCGGCAGGTGCACACGCTGCAATACCCCCTTGATCCGGCGCACCAGTGCCGGGCGGGTTTCGCCTAATTCCACGCCGAGTTGCGCCGCGGCCACCAAGCCCAAGGCCACGGCAAAGCCGTGCCGAAGTCGATAGTGGGTCACCTGTTCCAGCGCGTGGGCAAAAGTGTGGCCCAGGTTGAGCAAGGCCCTGCGCCCGGCCTCATACGGGTCCTCTTGCACAATGTGGATTTTCACCTGCACCGACCGGGCCACCAACTCCGGCCACGAGTACTCCCCCGCTTCGATCACATCCAACAACCCCGGATCCGCGATGAGCGCGTGCTTCACCGTCTCCGCCATCCCCGCGGCCACCTCTTCCCGCGGGAGGGTGGCCAACGTCTCCGTGTCGGCCAGGACTGCATGGGGGAATTTGAACGCGCCCACCAGGTTCTTCCCCTGGGGCAGATCCACCCCCGTCTTCCCCCCCACGCTTGCATCCACCATGGCCAGGAGGGTGGTGGGCATCTGGACCAGGGGGATGCCCCGGAGGATGGTGGCGGCCGCGAAGCCGGCCAGGTCGCCGACAACTCCTCCGCCCAGCGCGATGAGAGGGGATTGGCGGTCCACCCCGTGAGTCACCAGCTGTTCGTACACCTGGCGAACTGTGTCCAGGGTCTTGTGCGCCTCGCCCGGGGGCAGGACGATCCGGTGGACTGCATATCCGCCCTGTTCCAAACTGTGGGCCACATCGTCCGCGTACAGGGACGCCACATGTTCATCGGTGACCAGGAACGCCCTGCGGGTGAAGGACCCGTCGGCTAAAAACGCGTCCAGCCGATGCCGTAACCCCTCTCCGATGTGGATTTTGTACTGCCCGGCGGGATGGAAAACCGGGAGCGAGATATGTTCCTTCATCGTGATGCGTCCATGACCTCCTCCACAAAGGCTAGGAACTTCTGGCGGAAGACGGTGGTGTCGAACTTCTCGGCCTGAGCTCGACAGGCAAGGGGATCGTAGCGGAAGGGGTCGAAATCGCGCAAGACGTCCATCAGGCTTTCCACCCGTTGTTCGTGGAAGAATTCCCCGGTCACCCCGGGGACTACGGTGTCCAGGGCGCCGCCGCCCGCGTACGCGATGACCGGGCGGCCACAGGCCATGGCTTCCACCGGCGCGATGCCGAAGTCTTCCACCCCCGGGAAGAGGAAGGCCCGAGCCCCTTGCATGAGCTCGACCAATTCCTCCTGGGAAACCCGACCTAAAAAGGTGACCGTCGGGCCGGCCATGCGCTCCAGCGCTTTCCGGTCCCTCCCATCGCCCACCACTATAAGAGGAAGGTGCAATCGCGTGCACGCTTCCACAGCCAGGTCCACCCGCTTGTACGGGATGAGCCGGGAGACGACGAGGAAGTAATCTCCAGGAGGACGGGACGCGGGCCGGAAGCGCCGGGTGTCCACCGGCGGATGGATGATCACACTCTCCCGGCGGTAGAACTTGCGGATTCGGGCTTGCACTTCCCGGGAGATGGCCACAAAGTGATCCACCCGGTCCGCGGCCAACCGGTCGAATTGGCGTTGCCAGGTGAGAATGGGTTGGAGCAAGGCGTTCGCGACACGGCCGATGCCCTCTCGGCGGCGGTAGGACGCGTATTGCCACAGAAATCGGGTGGGGGTCAGACAGTAGCTGATGTGGACCGTCTCCGGGGGGGTGATGACGCTGTGGGCGAACGCGGATTTGTTGCTGATGACCAGGTCATATCCGCTCAAATCGAAGGACTCAAAGGCCAGGGGGTAGAAAGGGAGATAGAGCTGGTGGTGTTTCCCCACCCCGGGCAGCTTGTTCATCCAAGAAACACGGATATCCCACTCCCGGTAGGTGGGGGAGACCCGTTTGGGGTCGAAGATGCTGGTGTAAATGGGCGCGTGGGGGAACATGTCCACGAACACTTCCAGGACATTCTCCGCTCCCCCCATTTGGTTCAGCCAATCATGGACCAACGCAACTTTCATGCACGGATTTCCCGGGAGTTAGGTCTCAGCCACTTTAGCCGGATCGACGGACAAAACTCAGTAGCGCCTTGGCGTCGGACAGGTCTGCCCCTCAGCGGGGCATCGACGTTCTCGCCCTGTGGAAAGAGTTTGGCGTGGGTGGTGGCCGGGCGAAGCCAGACCACCCACTGTCATCCTTACCCCTTCATCGTGACACATTACCGGCCAGCCCTCACTCCCACGCGGACCAGAACGCGTCGGCGAAGGCTTCTTCGATGATGCTCCACCCCCGATCCATGTGATACGCGTTGATCACCTCGTTGATCAGGTGGGAGAATTCCCGGTCGTCGTATTCCAGATCCTGGGCCAGTTGATTGGCTGCCCGTTCCACTTGCGGCAGGTTGGGGTGATCGACCTCTCGCATGAGGAGCACGCTGATCACGTAGAGCTGCAGTGCCCATTCCCCTCGTCCGAGTTCGGCCGCGAGAGCCCCCAGGTTGGCAAAGGTATTTGCTTCTCCCTCTATGTCCCCTAGTTCTTGCTGGATAGAGAGGGCCATGCGGAATTTGGATTGGGCATCCCGCAAGCGTCCCTCGTTCACGTCTACCGTGGCCAGATAATGCCAAGTTGCCGCGGCAGCCGATCGATTCTGCATCATCTTCTGACAAGCCTCCTTTACACGTGGGACTTTGGACCAGCAACTCTGGCGAACACCGTTCAACACCCCCTCGGCGGTCGCCACATTTGTCCCAAGTCCAATTTACCGGACTAGTGACGTATTGCGCCTTACACCCTCGCCCTATTCGGCCGACCTAGATTTTCCGCCCCTCTTACTCGTTAATCGTCACTTCCACTCACCAGCCCAAAATGATCATAATCACGATGACCAGAATGCCCAAAACTACCTTGTCCTCCCGCCGCAGCCGCAGGGGACGCCACACGGTGCGTCGGTGACCGGGGGGCAAGGTGGCCCCTAACGCGCGAGTCTCCAGAGCCCAACCCAAGTACTGGGCCAGCCGAAGCGTCCCGATGATGACCGCGATGAGGATGGGGATACGGACCCGAAGGCGTTGCCAAATGGGGCCTTGGTCCAAGTCCAACCCGCGAGCTCGTTGGGCATCGTGCACCTGGATGTACAGCCCTGCGATGGTGGGCAGATACCGCAAAGCCAGCGCGACGGTCAGCGCGAGCATGTACGGCATCTTCAACCCCACAAACGTGCGCACAAACAGAGCCGGATCCGTGGTGAACAGCCACAAAAACGCGGCCAGAGCCAGCGCGAGCAACCGCATCACCACCCAAAAACCATGCCACAGCCCTCCCCAGGAAAGCCGGAAAATCCCCCAGGACCAGAACACCCGTCCGACGGGCTGGAAGAGAAACCAGGCCAAGGGAACCATGATGAACAAGGGCAACATCATCCACCACACCCAAGCGAGACGTCGCCAGGGCACTCCGGCCCTCCAAAGGACCAGATGCAGTCCCACCACAACGCTCGCGACCACCAGAGGCGTGAAGTGGAGAAAAAGCAACAGACTCACCCCCAACGGGATCAACAACTTCACCCGGGGATCCAGCCGGTGCAACCACGAACGGCCGGGCACATACAGGTCAAACTCGACCATCGTGTGCCTCCTGCTGGGCCCGGAACAACGTCACAAAAGCCTGGAGAAAACGGTCCTCCTGGATCGCGTCCGGGGGAAATCCCAGGGGTGCCAGCGCATGGGCGAGCCGGGCTAACGGCGGGGGGAGCAGGCGAGCTTGCTGGAGGATGTGGGATCGGGCAAAGAGGTCGTTGGGCTCTCCGTCAAAAAGGACCTGACCTTGGGCCATTACCGTGACCCGGGGAACCCACTCGGCTACCAGGGCCATGTCATGCGTGATGAGGATGACCGTGTGCCCGGCCCGGTGGAGGTCCTTTACCCGTGTCATCAACTCTCGCGCGGATAAAGGGTCCAGCCCCACGGTGGGCTCATCCAGGATCAACACCGGGGGGTGTGCGGCCAGAACCGAGGCCAGAGCCACCTTTCGTCGCTGGCCCGCGCCCAGCACAGCCGGCGGGTAATCCGCCACCTCCTGCAAGTCGAACAGATGGAGCATCTCCTCCACCCGGCCCTTTACCACCTCCTCTGTCATGCCCAAATTACGCGGCGCGAACGCGATCTCCTCCCGCACCGTGGAGGCGAAGATCTGGTGGTCGGGATTTTGGAACACATACCCCACATCCCGGGCCAGCAGGGCCACCGACGTGTCGCGCGTATCCCGGTCGCCCACGCGCACCCTGCCCCGGGTCGGGCGCAGGAGCCCGTTCAGGTGTTTGGCCAACGTGGTCTTGCCCGCGGCATTCGCACCAACCAGAGCCACCATCTCCCCGGGCTCCACCTGCCATGTCACCCCACGCAGCGCGTGCGTCCCGTCCTCATAGGTGAAATGGACGTCCTCCACGTGGATGGGCGGAGGGTGGAGCAAGGGCTCCGGCGCCTGCGCGCGGGGGTGTGGGGGGAAGGAGGGGATTGGTCCCCGGGGCCGCGCGGCAAGAAGGGATTGCCACGCGGTCAATGCCTCCTGTTCGGTGAAAACGGGCGGCGTGGGAATTCCCAAGGACCGGAGCTTGTGGGCTATCCGGGTGACCTGGGGCAGCGGGATCCCCTGCGCTTCCAACCGTTGAGCCTGGTCAAAGAGCGCGGTGGAGGGGCCGGAGAAGAGACGTTCGCCATGGGCCAGCGCGTGGAAGGTGGGCCCGAACTCCACCGCCCAATCCACCTCCTGGGTGGCCAGGAAAAGGGTGCGTTCCCCTGAGAGCAGATGGGCCAGGACTTCGCGCAATTCCTGCCGCGCCGCGGGGTCCAGGCTGGATGTGGGTTCGTCGAGGACGAGGATCTGGGGCTGCATGGCCAAAACCGCGGCCAGGGCCAGGCGTTGTTTTTGTCCTCCGGACAGATGGGCCGGACGACGGTGGGCTTCTTCGGCCAGTCCCACCATCTCCAGCGCCCACGTCACCCTCCGGGTGATTTCCTCCTCCGGGAGACCCAGGTTTTCCAGGGCAAAGGCCACCTCGTCGTCCACACGCACGTGGAAGAGTTGAACCTCCGGGTCCTGGAAGAGGAACCCGACCCGGCGGGCCAGATCCGGCACGGGGGTGAAGCGAGCATCTTCTCCCAGGACCACGGCACGTCCCCGGAAGAGACCGCCCGTGCGTTGGGGAACGATGCCCACGGTGGTCAAGAGCAACGTGGTCTTCCCCACGCCGGTTCGTCCCAGGAGGACGGCCCGTTCACCCTGGGCGACGGTAAAATGAATCCCCCGCAGAACGGGGTGCTCCTCATCGCCCGTCCGTAGCGGGGGATATGCGTAGGTTATGTTGTCGAACTGCAAGGCCGGCGTTGTGTTCATGCTCAATCATGCCATGTGGGAGGGGTGCCCAAGTGGGCGATGGGCGGGTAGGCCCGGCGTACGGCCATGACCAGCGGGATGCCCACCACACCTCCGGCCAGCATTTGGATGAGATTGCCGGGGATCTCCTGCAGGGGGGCGACCCAGCCCATGCCCATGATGGTGGCTTCTCCCACGTAATAGGCCAGCACCATGAACGCTCCTCCCACCAACCAGCCGATGACGGCTTCGCGCAATCCTCGGTTGTAACCCAAGTACCCGATGATGAGCCCTTCCACTCCGTGGGCCACAAACGTCAACGGTGCGAATTGGGCGTATCCGCTGAGGAGATCGGCCAAGGCCGCGCCCACACCCCCGGCCAGAAAGCCCACCCAAGGACCGAAGGCCAGCCCGGCGAAGGTGATAGCCACGTCGGAGAGGTTGATGTACCCTCCGGTCGCGGGGATGGGGATTTGGATGAGCTTGGTGAAGACGGTCGTCAGCGCGATCATCAGGGCCGCGACCGCGACCTGCTGGGGGGTCAGGGTTTTCCTCTTCATGATAGCGTCACCTCCCTATGAGTCACGATTGACAAGGCTCGATTGACGATTAAAGGGGTCGGGCTGAACCCTTTGAAGCCAGGTTGGCGAGAGAAAGTCCCCATGGGGGGGCGGGCCGATCCTGACTTCCGCCTCCATTCCCTTAATCGTTACGTGCCGGTTGGTTGACAACACTTCGTAGTCCCTTGGCGGCGGACGGGTCCGCGCCTCGGCGGGGCGCCCACGTTCTCGCCCCGTGCATAGAAAGAGTTTTTGGTGGGTGCAGGCCGGGCAAAGCCCGGCCTGCATCCACCAAAAACAGTCTGAGAAGAGGAAAAGGGGGCTCTATCCCTTTCCTGTTCTTTCGAGTTGCTACGTTTTGTCCAATTGTCCAATTATGACTTGGCTGAACAAACTCCATAGTCCCTCGGCGGCGGACGGGTCCGCACCTTGGCGGGGCGCCGGCGTCCTCGCCCCGTGCCTGAAGAGGGTTTTGTGTGGGTGGTGGCCGGGCTT
>JAADDB010000306.1 GCA_013154135.1 Chloroflexota bacterium | reverse complement strand
GTTCGGGGGTGGACGTGGGTTCGGGCGTGGGGGGGATGAGCCAGTGTTGGACACGCACGCATTCCTTGGCCCGGGAGTCCACGGTAGGGGTAGACGTGGGAGTGGGTGTGGCGAGGGGCGTGGGTGTGGGCGTGTTCGTGCTCGCGCCCGCGCCTCGCCCCAGTCCGGGATGCCAGAAGGCGATGAGGAGAAGGCCCAGACCGGTGAGCAGGATGGGTATTAGGATGTTCTGTCGCGGCAGGATGTTGTTCATCACGTCCTTGATGTCTCAACCAATCGGTACGGGTCCACCTTCTTGTCACATGTCGCCTGTTGAGGAGAGGACGACGGCCGGTCCGCGATCCTCTTGGGACCGGGTATCCGGGTCCGGGATCCTCTGTTCTTTTCTCCGTCGGGCCATTTCGCGCTAATGCGTGGGCACACGGTAGTTCACGTGGAGGTGGGGCCGGAATTTGGCCAAGGGGAATTCCTTGGGCAGGAAATGGTACTCCACCCCCGGTTCCTTGCCTGTGATGAGGATCCCGAAATTTTCCTCCGGATGCCGGACCCATTCCTGGACCAGGTCTGTGATGTCGATGTCCACCCACCGGTACGGCCGGGCCACCCGCACCTGGTGCACCGGCCGCTCGGACACATCCTGCCCGCCCAGGACCCCGGGCACATCCCAGGGATCTCCCTTCGCGGCCTCGTACCACGTGGCCTCCCCTTCCTCCCACGCGCGCAGGAGTTTGTACACCTCCAACGTGACGGGCACGGAGCCGGCACCCGCCCACAGGGAGAGGGTGGCCTGTTCTACCTGGGCCTCTGGGGGGACCTGGGACACGTCCGCGCGGATGAGGGTGTACAGGGTCTGATGTCGGACCGCGGTGTAGCCCATTTTCGCCATGGGCCGTCGCCGGAACCAGCGGCTGATGAACGTGTCGGCCATGCCGTTGTACCCGTCCACCCCCTCTGTCCACGTCTGCTCCTCCAGGGGCGCGGGTTCCACTTCGGGCGTTAGAGCCGGGGTCGGCGGGTTCTTCCCCGGTCCGATGGCTTGGATGTGGACCATGTGGATGTACTCGGGGCCGTCGTCCAGCGCGTTGATGCGCAAATCCGCCCCCTCCAGCCCATGCTGCCACCGGGCATCCCGGAGCGTCCAGGTGACCCGGCGCATTTCCCGGGTATCCTCTTTTTGGACGCGCCGCTGTTCGACGGAGCCGTCATCGCGCGTGTATTCCAGGGCCCAGGCATCCTTTCCCACGTCCAGGTACCACACGGTCACCCGGTACTGACCTGTGCCCCCGGCCTCCAGGGAAGGCCGGTCAAAGTGTTGCCAGCGGGAATCCACCTGAAACCACATGTAGCGACCGTCCGTGCGCCGGAGTTGCCGGGCTTGTACCGCTTGCGGTCGTCCGGGCAATTCCCGCCGCAGGAGACGGGTGGTCGCGTCCTCGTACACGGGGATCCGGTACAGCCAGTGGTCCCAGTCTCCCTCTTCGCCGCCCACATATCCGTTCCGGGGGCCCCAGGGGCCTATGCCGTACTTGTCCTCCGCGGGCTCCACATCCCGCAGCACAATCCAGACATCCTCCGCGGTCGCGGGTTCACGGCCCAGGTTGCGGTTGACAAAGGTGATGAACTCGGGGAACCCGTTGGGCGCTTCTTCCACTTTGGGGAGAAGGTGAAACCAGTCCAGGGCCGGGTGGGTGAGGTTGGACTGGAGGTCGAAGAAGTCCGCGTTGTGGGAAAGGCCCCAAAGGAGCATCCAGTAGAGCTCTTCCACCGCGGCTTCGTCGTCTTCGAAGTAGGCGGGGATGACTTTGGGTTCGAACGCGATGGGGATGAGGTCCTCATACGCTTCGGCCAACTGCATCCAGCCGTTGCCCTTCAACGTTCCCTTCCACCCGTAGGCCGACCCGCTGATCGCGGCCAGACCGTTGGGCTTGTACCCCATGGGCGGGTTCAGCTTGGCCGCCTCTTCCACGAAAAGTCCTCGGTGGCTCCACTCCGCGTTCCCCGCTTGCAGGTAAAGAGCTGTGTGGGGGAAGGCTTCCCGGTATGCCTTCATCATCTCCAGCACAAAGGACGCGTACACTTGCGAGCCCCCAAGCTGTTCGTAGAGGTAGTCGCTGTAGAGTTTGCGGCCGCACCACACGCCCAGACGGGTGGCCGCGGTCTCCTCGTCATACCCCGGTCCGACCATGACCGCGGTGACCAGGGGGTGTTGGTCGTACCGCTGGCCCAGGGCGCGGATGAAGGCTTTGAGCTCCTCGCGGTAGGTGGTGTTTGCGTAGGGCGGCGCGGGTTGTGGCGCACACCATCGCTCATCTCCGATGGTCAGGTCGCCCACGGCGCGGCGGAGGTAGCCCGGCGTGTGGGTGGCGAATTGAAAGGGGGAGCTCCCCCGCTGGGAGTAGATGGAGACGGAGAGGATCACGGGCCGGGGAATCTGCCGACCGTCGGGCAAGCGCACCCGCTGCCGCGCGGCTTTTTCCAACAGGGTGTCAATGGGCTCCCAGTCGAACGCGTGGGGATGGGAACTCCAGTCCTTGTGGAGTTGGTTCCAGCGGACGCGGATCCATAGCCCCACGGGTCCGTATTCGGGGTGGTGACGCGCGTAGTCGTACGCGCGGTAGTCGTCCCGCGCGTAGAGCATGGGAATCGCGGTGGGGGCCACGCCCTGGACTTGCACGGGGGGTGGGGTCGGCGTGGTGGTAATCCTGGGTCGAAGGGGGGAAGGGCCCCACGGGGCGTGCTGACACGCGGCCAACCCCAGGACCAGGATGAGGGCCAGGAGAAGGATGCGCACCCGCGTGGATACCGTTCGCACTCGCTGTATCATGGACATCCTACACTTTCCGAGTTTGGTGCCATCGCGTGGCCGTAGTATACTCTAAACATCCGGAGGGCAAAAACTCCGAACACCTGCTGTTGGGATGGTCATCATGCGACGAAAGAACACATGGGTCTGGTTGCGAGCATTTCTGCTGGTCCTCCTCCTCTTAGTTCTTCTCATCCTGTGGGTTCGGCCACGGATGGACCGCCCCCGGGGTGTGGTTCCGGATGTGACGTTGTGGATCGAACCTCACGCGGGCAAGGAGCCCATTTTGCAGGCCTTTGACAGCGCCCAACATGATGTGCGCATGGCCTTCTACTCCATCACCGATCCCGATGTCATCCAGAAGATCAAGGACACGGTGGCCCGGGGGGTGACGGTACGGCTGATGCTGGAGAACAACCCCTACGGGGGCAGTTCGACGAACATTGATATCGGATTGGACCTGCAACAAGCAGGCGTCCAGTTGAAGTGGGCTCCCCGCGCGTACCGCTATCTCCACGAAAAGGCCATTGTGGTGGACGGTCAGACCGCGTATGTGATGACGCACAATCTGACCACGAGCGCTTTCACGGCCAACCGGGAATATGGGGTCTCCTTTACAGATCCCGTGTTCGCCGGTGAGATCGCCCGGGTGTTCGACGCGGATTGGGACCGGGAGCCCGTAGATCTCTCCAACGCGCTGTTGATCTGGTCGCCGGACAACAGTCGAGAGCGGTTCACGGCGTTGTTCCGCCGGGCCCGGGAGAGTATTTGGCTGGAACACCAGAACTTGCAGGACCCGGAGATGGTGGATGCGCTCTGCCAGGCGGCCCAACGGGGGGTGGATGTCCGGCTCATCAGCACGCCCCGCTGGCCCATTGAGAACGATTTCGATGAGCCCGGCCGGGAGCAGTTGCGTCGGGCCGGGGGACAAGTGCGCTATATTTTGGACCCCTATATCCACGCGAAGGTGTTTGTTGTTGACGGACGATGGGGCGTTGTGGGGTCGGTGAATCTCACCACCAATTCGTTGGACAACAACCGGGAGTTGGCCGTCCTCTTCGACGATGCGGACGCGGTACGCCAGATGTTGGACCAGTTCGAGGCGGATTGGGCCCAGGGCACGGTGGAGCCCTTCCCCAAGGAGAAGCTCCCCATCCCGCCGGAGGGGTACATCGATCACACGCAAGCCCGTCTCTACCTCTTCCGGGATGATGTGCCCGTCCAGCTGACGGTAACCCACACGTACAACAGTGGCCGGGTGATCTGGTTGATGGGGAACGCGGATGTGGACCGGAATTTCAAGGTGGTGATTTTCCCCAGCGCGTATAGCAAGTTTCCCGGATATCCGGATGTGCTGCCGGATGAGTATTACAAGGGCAAGACCATCCGGGTGCGGGGGCTGATCAAACTGTACCGCGGCTGGCCGGAGATCATCGTCAACAGCCCGTCCCAGATAGAAGTGGTGAAGTGAGGATTAAGGAGTAACGATTGACGATTAACGATTAAGGGGTTGGGTGAAGGGCGAGGTCGGCCGGGATGGGTGAGGGCTAACGCATAACGAGTAACGAGTAAAAGGGCGGGAGGCCATTATAGGCCGTGTGGGGCGATTCTCGGCCGTTCACGAGCGGTAGGGGCGCACGGCAGTGCGCCCTGTTCAGCAGGCGGATTCATCCGGCTGCTGAACAGGAACCGTCCCTTCGGGACGGGGATACGTCGGCCAGGCGTCCACCCCGCGTCCCGAAGGGGCGCTCCCTGTTCAGCGGGCCAATTTATTGGGCCGCTTATCCAGAGCCCCTAAAGGGGGCTTCTCTAAATTTTAGCCCGGGGGTTTAGCCCCGGGCGACTGGGTATGCCTCCATATGCCGCACACGAGCGGTAGGGACATACGGCCGTGCGCCCGCCTTAATCGTCAATCGTTAATCGTTACTCGTTACTTCATGGACCCGTCCGCGGCCAAGATATGACCGAGTTTTGTCGGTCAGGCGAATTGTTTTGGTAAGCAGCTCATGTGTAGGGAGTGATCATGTCATCACGTGTACCGTTGCAACCTCTGAATTTGGACACGTTGGCCCAGATCCTTCGAGAAGAAGGGTGGGATGTGGTGGTCACCGAGGATGTGGTGGCCCGACGGGAAGGGCCTCACGGGGTGTGGAATGTGTACGCGGACCGGGCCGGCCGCGTGCGCCTGGAAGCCACCCGCCCGGTAGGAATGCCCAAAGGACGTCGCGTGCTCCTGGACGGACGCACATACCGCGTCCTCCGGGAAGTCCACGAAGTCATCAACATCCTGACGTCCATCCGCAAGGAAGAGGAGTTGGTGCAGGTGCTGCGCGCGTTCGAGGACATTCTGTGGCGTCGCCTGTGGGAGGAGTAGCGTCTGCAGAGGCGCAGATCCGGTGAACATGGCCCCGGGCGTTCAGGGAAGACGGTACAGGATGAGGGATGGAGAGCCCCCCGGCGCGCGGATTTCCTCCAGTTGCCCCCCAGGATACAGCTCCAGAACGCGATCAACCACGTACCGGTCAGAAGGCAACGCAACCACAATCCCGTGATGCTGAGCACACGTGGCCGCATCCTCTTCCAGCCGGTCGGGATGGATCTCCAGATCTTGCCGCCCGGCCAGGAGGAATCGGAATTCCCGCTCCTGAAGGTGATGTTCGCCCACCACATAGCAGGCCGGGCGCTCCCCAAAAGTGAGGATCACCCGCGCCGCGAAGTCATTCAACCCGGCATGAGCCGTGTACCGGGCCTGGTACATTTGCCATTGATGCCATCCGCTCAGGAAGAGCCACACCAGGAACACCCACATCCAGCCGGTGGCCAGGGTGCGACGCTTCATCCCACCCCACACCTCCCCTATCCAGGCAAACCCCAGGGCCAGAGCCAACGCGTTGGCCGGTGTGATGACCACCAGTCGGGGCCAGAAGGGCGCATCCACCGTCAACACCGAGCCCAGGACCAGGCCAAAGAGCAGCCAAACACTGAGGAGGAAATTCCCCACATGTCGCAATTTCCCCGTCGCTACCCCAATTCCCACCAGGAAGAAGGGGGCCACCCACGGGGCCAACATGGGCCCATCCCACCCGAACTGGGTTGACGTGTCCCCGTAGTACTGGAACGTCAAAAACGTGCGTTGGATTTGCTCCATCAGCACCTCTCGCAAGGTGCTCACCTGGTACTTGTTCAGCAGATGCTGGTACACCCCCGGATCCGCGATGGTGACAAACCAGGCGCGAGAAGTGTACGCGCTCGCCTGCTGAACCGCGACGACCAACATGGGCCCCATGCCTATCAGGAACCCCAATATCAGGGCGACCAGGCCCTCTCGGTTCTCCAGGGCTCGCCGGTGGTGGAAGATGAGGAGGTAGACGACGAGGGTCGCCAGAATCAGGGGGAAGAGTCGGCCGGCAAAGTACATGTTCATGGCCACGGCCGATGTGATCCCGGCCAGGGCCCAGCTGAAGGGGGAACGCCGGTGATACCCTCGCACCGCGAAGTAAAGGCTCCACACGCCCCAAGGAACCGGGTCTATGTAGGAGGGGATGCGACTGAAGTGGATGTGGACCACGTCGAACGTGAGCGCGGCCAGGGCCAGGAGCCCCACACGTGGGTGCCATCCCTCCTGCCCGAGGAGGTACACCCCCCACAAGCTGAACAATCCGGCCAGGACCGCGCTCATGCGCAGGCCTTGGAGCGAGTCCCCCCAGATGCTCATGGAAAGGACTTCGTGTGCGTAGCCCCACGCGGGAATGGTGGCCCACCCCAGGTTGAACCACCCCTTTCCCTGACCGTGGAGCAGTTCCCGGGCCTGGAGTCCCACAGAAGCCATGTCTCCGTGGTGGAGGAGGGGGAGTTCTGTCAGGCGGTGGACCCGGAGGTATAGCCCGACCAGGAGGAGGAGAAACGCACCTACGCTGTACCAGGACAGGTGGGGGAGGCGCGGGCGTTGGGCATAGGTCAGGAGAAGAAGGAGGACGGACAACAGCCAGCCCGCGCGCACGAGCACATCCTCGCCCTGCAGCGCGAAGAGGAGCAAACTCCCCCCGTAGAGGAGCACCGCGGCCAGGAGGAGGCCAAAGCGCGCTTTGCTCTTCCCCCAGAGGACGTGGATTCGGGACGGGCGTGCCCGGTACACTCGGAGTATCAGGTGGACGCCCTTGCTTTGCAGGTGCAGAGTGCGAGAGCGCCATTCCTCCTCGGCCTGGAGCCACCAGGGTGTCCCCCAGCTCAAGGCCTGCCAGATGAGGAAGATGCTCAACAAGTCCAGCGCGATGGCCAGGCTGAAGAACGTATCCCGTAGCGGGTCGACAGGCCCGGCCGTCGCGAAGAAATACGTGGCTCCCCCCGCGGCCAGGAGGGCCAGCAGGGTGAAGAGCGCTTGCCGCAGGTGATGGGTCCGTTGGGAAGATGTGCGAGTTACCATACGCTTTCCAAAATAGGTAAGAGTTCTGCTCTGCGGAGCAGGTGGAAACGCTGCTCCGGCGGGAGGTTGGTTAACGGAGGCCTCACAAAGGTCAGGGGCATGCGGGTGATGCGGGCCAGGAGGACTTTGATGGACGCCTGGAGGGGGGCGAATTCTTGGAGGAGATCCCGCAATTGGGCGAGCTCCTCCTGGCGTCGGGTGTAGTCACGGCCTGTTTGGGCCGCGATTCGGATCTCCTGGATGGCTTTGGGGACCAGGTTGGCCGCGGCCGTGATGGTGCCCGCGACACCCAGCTCATACGCGATGCCGACCAGTCGGTCGCTTCCCACGAAGACGCGCAGGGTGGGATAGCGACGCATAAAGGTGAGGAAGCTGTTCACGTGGCCGCTGGAATCTTTCAGGCCCAGGATGCAGTCCGCGTGGGTTTCCAGGAGCCCGTCCAACAGGTCCAGGGTGATGGGCACCCCGCTGATCTGCGGGATGTGGTAGAGCATGATCTTCTGCCCCGGCTGCAGGGCCCGGTCGCACAGGGTGCGGAAATAGGTGAGCAGCCCTTTATCCCCCACATTGCGCCAGTAATAGGGCGGTAACACGAGGACACTGTCCGCGCCCGAGGCGAACGCGTGCCGGATCAAGTCCTCGGTCTCGGTGAGGGAGGGGGTTCCCACGCCGGGAATGACTTTGAGATTCCCCCGCCGTGCGATAACCGTGTCCAGTATGGCCTTTCTTTCGTTCACGGAGAGGGAGGGACCTTCCCCCGTTGTGCCCATGGGCACGACCCCGTCCAGCCCTTGGGATTGCAAGTACTGGAGGTGGTACGGGATCCACGCGAAGTCGATCGTCACCCCATCGGTGCGAAAGGGGGTCACAATGGGGGCGAACACCCCGGCCAATTCGCTCATGGAGTTCTCCTGAATACTGGACTTTGGGCCAACCCGGAGAGGTTGGCGAACACCCCTTGATATCTGGGCGGTCTCATGCCCCGTGTCAGGCCGGTAGGGAGGGCCTTGTGGGGCGTACGGCCCTGCGCCCTTACAGTTCTCGTGTACGGCGGTGTGTGGTCATGCCCCATCGTACGGGACTGCCCCCCGTGCCTGATGAACGGACAAAGCTCGGTAGTACCCCGGCGGCGGACGGGTCCGCACCTCGGCGGAACGCCGACGTACTCGCCCCCACCCAAAACAGTTCTCCCTGGGGAGGAAATTCACCCAACCCTACGCTGCACGAGCTTGTCTCCACCGAATATCGGTATCTCGGCGGGACGCCGACGTCCTCGTCCCGTGCCGGCCATCAAAAGGGTTCTCCCGGCCCATCTTATGCAACCGCCATCTTGTCTCAATTCTACCTAGAGGCGGGGGAGAACGGAAATTCAGGACCATGGACCGTGCCCCCTTACTCCTTAATCGTCAATCGTTACTCCCCCCTTCCTATCCCGGCCAATTGCCGCAAGAAACGCCCATCCTCATCCCTCAGCCTCCCCCTTACTCCTTAATCGTCAATCGTTAATCGTTACTTCCCCCCCTCCGTCGGAATGTGGTACAATGAAATCCATCCTGGCAACGGCAAGGAAGGAGATAGCTATGTCCGACCGGAATCAAACCAAAGCCCCTCTGCGCGTCCTCTTCCTCTCCGCCGAAGTGTTCCCCTTTGCCAAAACCGGCGGTCTCGCGGATGTGGCCGGTTCCTTGCCCAAAGCTATCCGCAAGCTGGGGCACGATATCCGCATAGTGATGCCCCGCTACGGGTTCATTGATAAGGACCGCTGGAACCTGCAACCCGTCACCCGAGTCCACGTTCCCATGGGGGATACGGTGGAAGAGGGGGAGGTGTACCTGACCTATTTGGGCGATGTGCCCGTCTACATGGTCGACAACGCGCGCTATTTCCACCGGGATGGCATCTACGCGTACCCCGACGACGCGGAACGCTTCATCTTCTTCTCCCGCGCGGCCCTGGAGCTGGCGCGGGCCCTGGATTGGGCACCTCACATTGTCCATTGCAACGATTGGCATACCGCCCTCGTTCCCAATTGGCTCAAGACCATTTTCAAAGACGACCCCTTCTGGCAGAACACGCGTACCGTGTTCACCATCCACAACCTGGCCTACCAGGGAGTGTTTGGTCACCGGATCCTGGAAGTGGCGGGCTTAGCCCAATACGGGTTCATTGTGCACCCCGAACTCTCCCATTGGGACCACGTCATCCACTTCATGGCCCGGGGCATCATCTTCGCGGACATCATCACCACCGTGAGCCCCCGCTATGCCCAGGAGATCATGACGCCCGAGTTCGGTGCGGGGTTGGACCCTCTCCTCCGGGAACGGGCCGACACCGTTATCGGCATCCTCAACGGCATTGACACCGAGGTGTGGAACCCCGCGACCGATGAGTACTTGCCCCAACGCTATGATGTGGAGCACCTGGAAAAACGGGTGAAGAACAAGTTGCACTTGCAGGAAGAGTCGGGATTGGATGTGGGGGAGGACATCCCCCTCTTTGGGTTCATCGGTCGCCTGACCGAGCAGAAGGGCATTGACCTTTTGGTCGCCGCGGCCGAGGATGTGGTCCGGCATCTGGGCGCCCAGTTGGTCATCCTCGGCACCGGAGAGGAGAAGTGGCAAGAGCTGATCAAGTCCGCGGCCGCCAAGTTCCCCCGGCATGTGCACGCGTACCTCACCTTCAACAACCCCATGGCCCATCACATCTACGGCGGCGTGGATATGCTCCTCATGCCTAGTCGCTTCGAACCCTGTGGCCTGAACCAGATGATCGCCATGCGTTACGGGGCCATCCCGGTGGTGCGGGAAGTGGGCGGGCTGGCCGACACAGTCCACGATTTCGACCCCCGCACCGGGGAGGGCAACGGGTTCTCCTTCCGCCCTTACGACCGTACGGCCCTGTACACCGCGATGGTCCGGGGAGTGGAGAATTGGAAACACCGGGACACCTGGCGGCAACTTCAGGTGCGGGGCATGACCACGGATTTCTCCTGGAACCGCTCGGCCCGGCAGTACGTGGAGGTCTACTACCGGGCGTTGAGCATGCCCGGGCATGTGCCCCAGCGCTTGCTGGAGAAACTCCACTTCCGAGGCGCGCCATGACCCGTCGCCTTTACTACGAAGACCCGTACCTTCGCGAGTTCCAAGCCCGGGTGGTGGAAGCCCTTACCTGGGGGGAGGCCCCCGCGGTGGTCCTGGACCAGACCGCGTTTTACCCCGAGGGCGGCGGACAGCCCGCGGACCGGGGGTGGTTGAACCACATCCCGGTGGTGGACGTGCAGACCCGACCGGAGGACCGCGCGGTGGTCCACGTCCTCGAATCCCCTTTGCCCGTGGGGGCGGAGGTGGTAGGACGGTTGGATTGGGATCGGCGTTTTGACCACATGCAGCAGCACACAGCCCAACATATCCTCTCCCAGGCCTTTCTCCGGCTTTTCGACGCGCAGACGGTGGGGTTCCACCTGGGGGAGCGGTATACCACCATCGACTTGGACCGGGGCGATTTGCCTTCGGACGCGTTCGGGCGGGCCGAAGCCTTAGCCAATCAGGTCATCGAGGAGAACCGGCCGGTCCGACCCCGTTTTGTGGACGCGGAGACGTTGGCCCAGTTATCCCTGCGCAAGCCCCCGCGCGTCGAAGGCCCGATTCGCCTGGTGGAGGTGGAGGATTTTGACCGCGTGCCCTGTGGGGGGACGCATGTGAGCCGGACGGGGGAGATCGGGATGTTGGCCCTGGTGCGGACTGAGCGGTACAAGGGGGGATATCGGGTGACCTTCCTGGCCGGGCGTCGCGCGCGGGCGGATTATGCCCGTCGGCGGGAGTTGTTGGCGCGCTTGGGCGAACTTTTGACTTGCGGGGAGGAGGAAATGCTCCCCCGGGTGGAGCGGTTGCTCCAGGAGGTGAAACAGCTCCAGGCGGAGCGCCGGGCCTGGCGGGAGGGTCAAGTAGCCTTGTTGGCCCAATCCCTGTTGGCCCAGGCGAGGCCCTTGGGCGCGTGGCAGGTGGTGCGGCATGTCTCCTCCGATCTCACGGGGGAGGAGATGCGTAAACTCGCGGGGCTTCTGCGTCAGCACGCGGGCACGCTTGTTCTCCTGGGTTGGGAGGAGGAAGGGAAGGGGCGGATTCTCTTGGCCGCGGCCCCGGATGTGGACCTGCACATGGGGCAACTCATCCGGGACGTTCTTGTCCCGGTGGGCGGGCGTGGCGGTGGCCGTCCCGAATGGGCCGAAGGCGGCCTGCCCCGAGGGGAGGATCTGGAATCTGTGCTGGAGCAAGCGGAGCGGAGGGTAGGGAGGGAGGAACGATTAACGATTAATGAGTAACGATTAAGGGGGGTGGCTGAAGGGCGAGGTCGGCCGGGATGGGCGAAGAGCCTAACGCATAACGAGTAACGAGTAAGAGGGGCGGGAGCGCCCATCTCGGCTCGTTTGTGGC
>JAADDB010000216.1 GCA_013154135.1 Chloroflexota bacterium | reverse complement strand
ACACGCACGAGACGCGGGTCGGGTGTGGGCCAGGGCGTGGGGGTGGGCGTCGGTGAAGGGGTGGGTGACGGGGATGGGGTGGGTTGCGGGAGGGGTGTGGGGGTGGCGGGGGGTTTCTGGTCGATGTGGGGCAGTAATTGGGCGCGGATGAGGGGGAGGGGCGGGGTGATGGTCGGTGTGGGAGCGGGGAGCGCTTCCCATGTCTGCCAGAGGGCGACCACGTGGGCGACGGCCACAATGGATGTGGCGACTAACAGCACGAAGAGGATGAGCTGGATCCGACGCATCCGTGTGTTCATCATATCGGAACGATGGGCCAACCGGATAAGTGGTTCATCTTCCTAGCAGCCAGATCATGAGAAGTAGGAGGATGAGGGCCAGGGCAGCCAGGAGCAAGGCCCACACCCGGTACAATGCCGCTCGGCGCACGCCGCGCCCCAACGATTCGTGCGCGCGTTGGCCCCGGGCCAGGGCTTCCTTGTTCATGGGCGGGTGCCCTCGCACGTACTGAAGCCACCATGCTCGGTGACAGTATGCCCATCGGGCTAGTTCACTGGCTCGTATCCACCGTTTGGTCATGATGAGTCGTTTACTCGTTACTCCCCTAGCCCTCTTTCCATAGCCCGGTACAAGGCCTGGGTGAGACGTTCGTGTTGCCATGTCAGCGTCACATCCCCTCGTGTGCGTTCCAATACCCCCCGAAGCACATCCACCGCGCGGCGCAATCCGCCGGTGATCGCGTCCGGGTAATCCACCAGGATGAGCGCGTCGTAGATGTCGTCCATCCACCGGAGGAGCTCCTCGGCCCGGGTGAGCTCCTGGCGACGCAGCAGGTCCAGGATGTGCCGGCGGAGTTCGGTGGCCGCCTCGGCCAGCCCGCCCAGATACGAACGGTCGGGGACGTCCAACGTCTCCGGCCGGGGCAACTCCTGTCCGTTCACTATCGCGAAGAGGACTTCCGCCTCCACCCATTCCTTGAGGGCATCCCCGGTGTACCCCGTGTAATAGAGGTCGGGGTGGTCCTTCAGGGGCAGGACCATGGCCCGCGCTTGCTGGCGTGCTTGTTCCAGCAGCTGCGCGGCCGTCTCCATCTCGTGGCGGTGGACCGCACGAGTGACCAGGCCACAGGTGCGGATGAGTTCCCGGGAGCGCTGTAGGGTGTCATCCCGAATTTGGTTCTTCTCCTCCAGGCGCTGGAGGATTTCCTCTATGATCGTTTGCACGGCTGTCACGGGCATTCCCCCTTTGTGGGTTTCGTGTTCTCCGCGGGGCTTCGACGTTTTCGCCCCATGCCGGAAGAGCGTTTTGTGTGGTGGGCAGGGCCGCGCCTCGGTGGGCCTTTGACGTGCTCGCGTCGAACAAGAAAGAAACTTCGCGCGGATGGCGGCCTCCACCCACGAGTATGGCAAACGCCCTGTCTTGATGGGCTATTGTACGCCATCCCCCTCCGGGGAGCAAGCGGTAAGGATGGTGTATGGCCCTCAAGCGCGGTCCGTGCGGCGGCCATCTCCCAGGAGCAGGGCCTCCACTTCCCGAGCCGTGCGTTCCGCGGTGAACCGCGCTTCCACGTGGCGTCGTGCTTCCTCCCCCATGCGCCGGGCCTGCTCCGGATTCCGGAGGAGCCGGAGGATATGGGCGACCATCTCCTCCTCATCCCCGGGCTGGACCAGGAACCCGGTCTGGCCGTGGCGGAGGATTTCGGGCAGCGCGCCCTGGGCAAAGGCCACCACCGGTCGGGCCATGGCCATCGCCTCGATGACCACCCGGCCGAAGGGCTCCGGATCGCCCGGGTGCACGAGGAGGTCCATCGCGGCCAGCGCCGGACGCACATCCTCCAGGTGCCCGGTGAACACGACCCGGTCGGCCACGCCCAGGGTGTGGGCCAAGGCCCTCAACTCCTGGGGATACGCGTCCTCCACGCCAAAAGGCGTGCCCCCCACAATGACCCCCCACACATCCGGGTGTGTGGCCTGCACCGCGGCCAGGACGCGGAGGAACACCTTCTGTCCCTTCCACGGACGCAGCCGTCCCACCATACCCACTACGGCCGCGTCCCGTGGGATGCTGTGCGCCTGCCGGAAGGGAAGCCCGTCCATGCGCGGGTCGTAGAGGGAGAGCTCAACACCGTTGTAAATGACCGTCACGCGTCCCGGGCAGGGGAGATGTTGGGCCGTGGCCCGGGAATTGGCAATGACATGGGTGGCTGCTGCACAGAGCGCGCGTTTTCCCCAGCGGTCGACCGTGACAAAGCGGGGTTCGGTCTCGGAAAGCCAGAAGTCGCGCATGTGCCAGATGAAATCCCGCCGGACAAGGCGAGCCGCGGCCGCGGTGTACACACTGGCCCGCACCGTGTTCCCGTAGAGCACGTCCGCGCCCACCTCCCGGGCTAACCGGGCCAAGGACATCACCCCCTGCATCCCGTCCCAAAACCAGGTGGGCGACCCCCGCAGTCGGGGCAGGGGAGCCGGGTGTACCGGGATCCCCAAGGCCCTGGCTTGCCGCGCGAGGGGTCCTTCCACCGCGGCCAGATGGGGCTGAACGCGCGTCCGGTCCAGGTGCTTGAGCAGGAGGAGGAGGCTGTGCTCCGCGCCGCCCAAAGCCGTCGCGTGGTCCACGAAGAGGACGGTTTTCCGCGCTTCGGTCATGTTTCCCACCCCCTCACCCGGTCGTAGATGGCTTCCAGCTGCTCCATCACCCTGGGCACATCGTGCTGTTGCCGGACGTGTTCTCGCCCCGCGCGGCCCATGTCACGCCACCGGTCCGGCCGGTTCAGGAGCGCGTCCAGGGCCTGGGCCAAGGCCGTCACATCCCCTTCCGGCACCAGAAGTCCGGCCGTCCCCTCCGGGACGATGAAGGGGATATCCGCGTGCCGCGTGGCAATCACAGGAAGGCCGGTGGCCATGGCCTCCAGGAGGACGGTGGGCGTGCCTTCCGTTTCCCCGGTTTCCGGGTCCGTGCGGCTGGGAAGGACGAAGATGTGAGCCTGGAGCATCCGCTCGATGACCTGGGCATGGGACAGCCAGCCGAGGAAAGTGACCCGGTCCTCCAGGTCTAGGGATCGGGCCAGGTAGTGTAGCCCCTCCCTCTGAGGGCCATCCCCCACAATCCACAGGTGATAGGGAATGGTTCGGGGGAGAAGGGCCAACGCGCGCAGGAGGATGTCCGTCCCCTTTTTAGGGATGAGCCGCCCTACAGTGATGAGGCGGATCGGTTCGTCCGGTTCCGCCGAGCGCCCGTGGAAGGGGATGCGGTCCACCCGGAGGGGCAGGGGGAGGATGTGAACACGTGTCCGCGGACACCCGTGGGCGATGAGGGCTTCGGCCATGTGGGGGCCCAAGACCAGATGGGCAGCCCCCTGACGCCACAGTTGCCGAAAGCGCGGTTGCCAGCGGGGTTGGGGGAGGAACACGGACACATCCTTTCCGTAGTAGGAGACCAACAGGGGGAGTCCGGTCCGTCGGGCCACGGGGACGAACAGTGCGCCCACCTGACCGAAGTGCACGTGAAGGAGAGCTGCTTCTTCCTTCCTCACCACATGTTCCACAAAGGGACTGCGCCCCAAGGTCCGCAGGGACCACCGTTCCGCCAGGCTGGCCCATCTCCCACCCCAACGGGTCGGCGTGTAGTAGGGCTCGATGGGAAAGATGTCCAGGTTCTGGGAGGGGTAGCGGTTGATGACGATGGGCCGGTAGCGGGCGTGCGCGCGCAGCAGGGTGTAGATGAACGTCTCCGACTTGGGCAAATAGGCATCCTTTATGTGGGCGACGGTTGGTCTGTCCATGAGATGTCGCAGTCCCCCATGGTCCCCCGGGGGCAGCCCCGCGGGTTCAGCGTTCGTTGAACCGCGTCCGCTGTTCCACCTGCAACGGGTTCAGAAAAATGTGCCACGGCCGGTCCGAAGGATAGGTTACCACAGATCCCCCACCTGGGGGCAATGCGCCCGGCGGGTACGTGCTTTCCTCGGGGAGGAGGAGTGTGGCCCCGCGCAGGTGTCGGGCCCATGCGGGATCGGGCCAGGTGCCCGCGCGCGGCAAGGGCAGCGGCCAAAGGGTGATGGGGGAAGGGTGCGCGGCCAGGGTTTGTTGGACTTCCAGGGGCAGGTTCGGAGGGAGGAGCAGGCTTTGTCCCTCTGCTTGGATGATGACGGGGTGCACCTCTTCGGCCCACACGGGGTAGCGCACGCGGAAGGGGCCCACCTCCACGGTCTGGGCCACCGGGAGGAAGCTCCAACGGATGCCCCGATGTGTCAGGGCTTGGACAAAGGGGCGCAGTCGGGCCAGGCAAGCATCCTCTTGCCGACACGCAGCCGGCAAGAGGACGAGTTGGGGCATTTCCCGGTCCAACACCTCGCGGAGCGGGAGGAGGGATTGGGTCCGGGTATCCGTCAGGATCCAGATGGCCGCGTGGGGCATCTCCCCTTCCACCCCATGTCCGGTCACAAGCACTTGCCAGGGAGGACGCTGGAGGAGGAGGTGCCCCCCGGGATAGAGGGTGGCCACGGTCTGGCGTGTGGGACCGCGTTCCGCCCGAATCGCGAGGAGGAGCAGGGGGATGAGGAACGCGGGGGCCCAGCGTTTGACCCTCCTGAGACGGTCATCCGTGGGCCGGGGAAATTCCCGCCAGAGGGGCGGATGGTCCGGGACCGTGAGGTGGAGGTAGGCACGGAGCACGTACGCGGCCAGTGCGCTGTAGTACAGGCTCACCCAGAGCCATGTGCCCGCGGGCATGCCTGCGGACGCCCACGACCACCGGGCGGTCCAGCGGACAACGCCGACGGTCCAGACCAGGGGGAGGAGGGGAAGCCACGCCAGCGCGCGCCCCAGGGGGAGCCAGAGGAGGCCGGCCAGGGCACTGATGCCCCCTCCGATCATGATGAGGGGTTGGACGGGAAGGATGAGGAGGTTGGTGAGGAGGGAGACCAGGGAGAACCGTCCGAAGGTGGCGATGATGAGAGGCACGGTGGCGAGCTGAGCGGCAAAGGTGAGGAGGAGGGCTTCGTTGAGCAGGTTCAGGACGGGGGATTGCCAGCCGCGTGGGAGATGGGGACGCACGCGCGCGTGGACTCGGGCCGCAAGGGGCGGGTAGAGGACGATGAGCCCTAAAGTGGCCAGGAATGAGAGTTGGAACCCCACATCCCACAGGGTGAGGGGATTCCACGCCAGCATGAGGAACGCGGAAAGGGCCAAGGAGTTGAGCACATGTCCCCTGCGCCGGAAAAGGGCACTGCTGGCGTAGACCATCCCCATCAGCCCGGCACGGACAACGGCCGCGTCGGCCCCTACGAAGATCACGTACAAGCCAATGCCTACCAGAGTCAACACCCCGGCCCACACCCTGCCCACCAGGGGCCGCAGGAGGAGCAGGAGAAGGGCCGCGATGATGGAGATGTTGAACCCGCTGATGACAATGATGTGGCTGGTGCCGGTCCGGTTGAATTCATCGTAGAGGGAACGGGGGATGTTGCTCTCGATGCCCAGGAGAATGCCGTTGGCCAGCGCGCCGTAGGGGTCGGGAAGGATGGCGTTGATGGTGTGGAAGAGGCGTTCCCGCAGGGCGTAAAGAAGGGCCCGCCACGTGCGCTGCCGTGACGTTGTCAGGGGGATGAGGCGTTCCGCCTGGAAGAGGGCAAAGATTCCCCGGCGGGCCAGGTACCTTCGGTAGTTGAAAGAGGTGGACTCGGGCGGTTCCCTCAGCCGGCCGACCGCCCTGATTCGGTCGCCGTATGTGTAACGGGGATAGAGGGGCGCCCGCAGGAGTACGTCCCCGCGCAGTGTCTGATGTGTCTCCAGGTCCGTCCATTCCTCCGCCCTCACCCGGTAGTGCACCCGGGTGGGTCCTTGCTCCGGCCAGCCCACAACCGTACCGGTGAGAACGCCCATCCGCCCGCGTGGTCCGGCGTGGGCCGCGAGGGTCCCCACATGGTCGGGGGGGAGGCAGGGGCGGAAGGGATGGGCCGTGTAGAGGAGGACGCCGATGCCCATGTAGAAGGCGAGGAGGCGTGCGAGGCGGGCGTGCACCCGGTGGGGCTTCTGGACCCCGCGGGCGAAAAAGGGGAGGAGGAGGAAGGCCCCTGCTTCGATGAACGCGGTTCCCCACCGCGTCGTGTGCAGGAGCCGGAGCCAGGGGAGGGCACACGGTTCGGGCAGGAGGGGGTAGAGGAGCGAACCGAGCCAAACCCCAAACGCCAGCGCCATCGTAGCAAGTACAAGGGGCATGGGTCCTTCCTCTGATGGACTACACGACTACACGTCAGAATTCCCGGACGACGGATGATATTAACGAGAACGAACCCGTTTGAGAGATGGTCCTATGGATCTTGTTCGTCAGCCAAAGCCGTTTGTCCAAAGTCCCGTGCCGCGGCGAACGGTTGTGGCGTGGGGAGGGGCGAACCCCGCCCCACGCAAACCTCTTACTTCCTCTTCAGAATGTCTTCCAGCGCGGCGAGGAGCATGAGCACGTTTTCCTTCCGCGCGGAGAAGCCCATCAGGCCAATGCGCCACACCCGGCCTTTCAGGGCTCCCAGACCGCCCGCGATCTCCACGTTATAGTCCTCAAGGAGGTGTCGGCGCACCATGCGTTCGTTCACGTCCGGCGGCACCTTCACCGTGGTCAGCGTGGGCAATCGGTACTCGGGCGGGATGTAAAGTTCCAGGCCCAAGGCCTCCAACCCATCCCAAAGAGTTTGCGCCGCGCGTTCGTGACGCCGCCATCGCCGTTCCAGTCCCTCCTCTTCCACCAGACGGAGGGCCTCCCGCAGCGCGTAGATCATGGAGATGGGCGCGGTGTGGTGGTAGGCCCGCTCTATGCCCCAGTATTGGCCGATGAGCTGCAAGTCCAGATACCAGGTGGTGACCGGCGTCTTGCGGGCTTTGAGAACTTCTACCGCGCGTTCGCTCAGGGTAATGGGGGCCAGACCGGGGGGCGCGTTTAACGCCTTTTGGGTGGCGCTGTAGACGATGTCCAAATCCCACTCATCCACCAGCAGACGGGTGCCTCCCAGGGAGGTGACCGCGTCGACCAGGAGGAGCGCGTCGTGTTGGTGGACCACATCGGCCAGCCCTTCCAGGGGCTGGAGGGCGCCTGTGGATGTTTCCGCGTGGACGATGGCTACCAGTTTGGGCCGGTGCTCCTTGACGGCCTTTTCCACCTCGTCAGGGCTGAAAATTTCTCCCCAAGGTTTTTCCAGGCGTTTCACGTCCGCGCCGTAGCGTTTGGCCATTTCGTACATACGTTCGCTAAAATACCCGTTGACGCAGATGAGCACGGGATCTCCCGGCTCCACAAAATTGGCCAGGGATGCCTCCATCCCTGCACTGCCCGTCCCGGCCAGGGCCATGGTGAAGAGGTTGGTCGTTTTGAACGTATATCGGAGGAGCCCCTGGACTTCTCCCATCAGTTGAAAGAACGCGGGGTCGAGATGACCGATAAGGGGGGTGGCCATCGAGCGAAGAACTCGTGGGTGGACCATGCTAGGTCCCGGGCCCAGCAAGATACGAATGGGAACATTCAACTCGGGGTAGGACATGGTTGCCTCCTAGCTTTCAGCAATGTCATTCTCCGGCCCTCGATGTACTCCCTTCTGTCGGCCCTTGGGTCGGAGAACGGCACTGGAGCCTGCTGAAGGGAAGGTGGCTCCCACTTCAGAGCACCGGCTCCAGAGACCACTGTGTCGGGGGATGTTTCTAAGGACCGTTGGTACTCCCGAGCTGCAAACCTGATTGGTTGACACATCAAGACCCTTGTGCCAGGAATGAGCCCGTTTGGGATAGGCGTTTGTTGACTTCTTCGTCAATCAGCGCCCATGGCCCGTGCTCCATGGTTCATTCAACCACTGTAGATATAGCTGAGCGTTTGTTTAGAATTGTGCTCTAGTTGATTGACAAGATATTATAGCGAAACTCCGTCAAACGGTCAAAATCTGAGAAATGGTTATGAAGAGAGAAGAAGGCAAAAGAACGCTTTTCAAACAAATAAACCGCCTCAATGTTGTGGTTTTTACGTTTTTGAGCGTTTTGGTGTTCGGTTCGCTTGCCGCCGTTCGACCGTCTCCCCAGTTCTTCCCCTATGTGGCTCAAGCCCACACGGATCCCGCGGCCCGTCCTCTCATCGCGGCCTTTGTCGCAGATGGCGTGTTGGCCCACGAGCCGGATGAGGCCTTCGCGCTGTGGTACCCCGGCACCGGCCCGTACCCGGTGTCCGGATGGCAGGTGAGCGATGGCCGTCATATCATCCAACTCCCCTCCCTTCTCTTGCCCGGCCGAACAGAGATCTGGTGCGCTCGCGAGGCCCAGGCCTTCCAACGCGTCCACGGGTTCCTCCCCGCGTGCGAGTACGCCGGCGACACCCTCACCCAGGTCCCCAACGCCCACGGGGACCCCCTGCGCTTGCCCAATCACGGGGCTTCCCTCCTCCTCCTGGACAAGAGGGGCCACGTGGTGGACGCAGTCCGCTACGGGGACGCGGCGCCCATCCCCTTCTGGAAAGGCCCGGCCCTCCAACCCGTCCCCCGTTTCTCGCCCCACGGCCAGGTCTTTTACCGTAAGCGTCAGGAGGGGGCTCACATGTTGGTCGCGGATTCGGACCGGGCCGAGGATTGGGCCCAGGACCCTACGGATCCCAGGGAGGGCCTGCGGCCCCGATATCCCGGTTGGGCCCTGGACGCGTTTTGGGTCCCCGCGGTTTCCACGGGCATGACTCAGGTGGAGGTGGCGATCACCCCGGACACGGGCTCCCGGCTCCTGGCCGGTTGGATCCGAGAAGCCCGGTCGACGGTCCTCCTGGCCGTCTACTCCCTTCGCTCCCCGGAGGTGGTTCAGGCACTCATAGACCGGGCACGCGCGGGAGTTCAGGTCCACGTGTTGGTGGAGAGTCGGCCGGTGGGCGGGCTGGAGCCCTTGGAACGGGCTCTGTTGCACGACTTGTATCAGGCCGGCGTCCAGGTGCACGTGTGGGGCCCCGAACCCGGGACGGGGTTTCGCCGGTATCGTTATTTGCACGCGAAGTACATGGTCATCGACGGCCGCGTCCTGGTCCTCAGCACGGAGAACTTCACCACGGACGCGTTTCCCCCCAACGCGTGGGGGACCATGAGCGCGGGCCGACGCGGGGTCTACTTGCGTCTGGACGCGCGTGGGGCCGTGGCGCGGGCCCAGGCCCTCTTCGCCCACGATGCAGATCCCCGGTATCCCGATGTGGAGGCGTATGATCCGGCCGACCCGCTCATCGGCCCGCCCCCCACTCTCCCCGACCCACCCTTCCCCTCTCTGGGGTACCGGTGGGTTTTCACCCGGCCCCTTCAGGTGCGGGAGTTCATGACGGTGACGTTGGTGTCCGCGCCGGAGAACGCTCTGGCCACGCGAGGAGGGCTGCTGGGGGTTGTGGATCGGGTCGGGGCCGGGGATGAGGTATTGGTGATGGGGTTGTACGAGCGGTTGTATTTCGCGGGCCCGGGGAGGACGCGGGTCCTGAACCCCCGCTGGGAGGCGTTGTTCCGCGCGGCCCGACGAGGGGCGCGGGTGCGCGTGTTGTTGGACGCTTATTTTGACGACCCGGAGTCCGCGGAGGGGAATCACGCGGTGGCTCGACAGGTGAACGCGTGGGCTCAGGAAGCCGGCTGGGATGTCAAGGTGCGATTGGCGAATCCGGCCGGGTTGGGCCTTCACGCGAAGGTGTGGCTTGTGCGCTCCGGCTCCGCGCGCTGGAGTTTTGTCGGCAGTATGAACGGAAGCGCGACGTCCCTAAAGGCCAACCGGGAGATGGGGCTTCTCCTCTCCTCCGAAGCTGTCCACAGGTTTTTGCGCGATTTGTTCTGGCACGATTGGACCTCGTCCGCTCATTGACCGCGATCTGGTGGGCCGAGGGATTTGGCCGCGGCCCCAAAACCCCTCACCCGTATTCGACCCGCGTACCCAGGAGGGTGCTCAGCGCGAATTCGGTGAGCCATAGCCCTCCCGCGACGGCCAGGTTGCCGATGACCGCGAGCCAAAAGGCCGCGGCCAGTAGGTCCAGCAGGCGGAGGAGGGGCCCTTGGATCTGCTGGAGCAGGGTGCCGGCAACCCCCGCGAGGATGAGTCCTACGCTGCCGATGAGGAGGAGCCACCCCAAAGGCCGTAAGGGTGCGCGATCCGCCGCGCTGGGCATCATGGATGTGGAGATGATCCAGATGGCGTAGAAGCGCCACGGCCAATCCGGTCTGTGGAAGAAGGCCAGCACGGGTGTCCACCCTTCCCGGGAGAACCACGTGCGCCAGTCCGCGATGTGATGGGGCGGGCCCTGGAACCACCCTCCTAGGAGGATGAGGACGATGGTGCCCAGGAGGAAGGGGGCCATGCCGATGAGGGCCAGGCTGATGGTCCCGCCACCTCGCACTTCCACTGCCCCCATTTGGATGATCCGTGAACGGGTCCGCTTGGGCCAGACGCGAAAGCCCTTGGTGGGCACACCCAACAGGCGAGCCATCAGCCAATGGCTCAGTTCGTGGATGAACACCCCCGGGGCCAGGACCAGGAACATGAACAGGACCGCGACGGATTGGCTACGCGTCAGCAGGTAGGCCAGCCCCTGGAGGTGGGCACTGATGTATCCGCTCAGCCGGACCAGGATGAAGATGAGCAGGATCACCCCGATGGTGGGGTGGATCAGTTCGGTCCACATGGCCGCGGCTCACTTGCGAACGTGGGATGCAATGCGGATGATCTCCGCGAAGGTCTCGGCCTTCAGGCTGGCCCCACCCACCAGGGCTCCGTCCACCTCCGGTTGGGCCATGAACCCGGCGATGTTCGCGGGTTTGACGCTGCCCCCGTATTGGACCCGAATGCGTTGGGCCACTTCTTCGTCGTACAGTTCGGCCAGGGTGGCCCGGATGACGTGGCCGATGACGTGGTTCGCGTCCTCGGGCGTGGCCGCCTTTCCCGTCCCAATGGCCCAAACCGGCTCGTAAGCGATGGTGGTGACCCGGGCTTTGTCCGCGGGCACGTCTTTGTACGCGCCCATGACCTGACGCCGGACCACTTCCTCTGTCTTGCCGGCTTCCCGTTCTTCCAAAACTTCCCCTACACAGATGATGGGGAGAAGGCCGTGTGCCAACGCGGCGTGGACTTTGCGGTTGACGGTTTCATCCGTTTCCCCAAAGTACTTGCGCCGTTCGGAATGGCCAATGATGACGTGGGTGACCAGGTCTTTGAGCATCCGGGGGGAAATTTCTCCTGTGTACGCGCCTTCCTCTTCCCAGAACATGTTCTGGGCCCCCACTGCGATGTTGCTTCCCAGCAGTACATCGTGGACCGCGGGGAGGGCCACGTAGGGGGGACAGACCGCGATCTGGACGTTGGTGATGTCCGCCACCAAGGGGCGAAGTTCGGTGACCAGTTCTACGGCCTCGGGGATGGTTTTGTGCATTTTCCAATTGCCGGCGATGAAAGGTTTGCGCATGATACCTCCTTTGTGTGTTTTCGTGATGTGTAAAGGGGGAGGCGCCGATGGACTCATCCTCTAGGCTTCGTTTTCTTCCACAAAGGTGCCGCCGTGTACTCGGCGGTCGGTGAGACCGCGACGCGCGTCAAAGAAGAGTTCCACCTCCACGGTGGCGAAACAACGGTTTCGGCCATCCCCTTGGAGGAGTTTGCGCACGTAGTAGCCGGTGACTTGGCCTTTGTCATCGTACTGGACGGAGAGGTCGTTGAGCAGATCCACACGAGCTTCCAGGATCTCGCCGCAGCGCGCACAGCGCACCCGCACCGGGTAGAAACGCAAGTCTTCCTGTTTTCGACGGAACAGCCGCGAGAGAAAGGACATGGCTTAACCCTAACGCCTGTGT
>JAADDB010000179.1 GCA_013154135.1 Chloroflexota bacterium | reverse complement strand
CACACAGTTGTGTGCCCCCCACCTCATCCAGCGCCTACATCCGGCCCCAAGGCCGTCCCCCTTTACTGCGGGATTTCACCGATGACCCCTTCGACGAACCATTTCATGCTCAGCATGTCCTCGTCGGAGAGGCATTCACCCTCTTTCACTTTCAGGTTACCCTGCTGGTCCTTGATGGGACCGCAGAAGACGTCCCAGTTGCCGCTGACGATCTTGGCCTTTTCCTCATCCACCAAGGCCTTCACATCGTCCGGGACCATGTCGCCATAGGGGCCCAAGGCCACCACACCGTCGGCCATGCCACCCCAGTAGGGTGTGGGGTCAAACTTGCCCGCTTGGATATCCTGCACGACCTTGGTGTAGTAGACGCCCCAATGCCACACAGGTCCGGTCAGGACGGCTTTGGGGGCAAAGGACCGCATGTCCGAGTTGTATCCGATGCCGTAGGCCCCGTGATCCTGGGCCGCTTGCATGGGAGCAGGTGTGTCCTGGTGCTGGGCGATGACGTCCACGCCCGCGGCCAGGAGGGTTTCCGCGGCTTCCCGCTCCGTGGGCGGGTCGTACCACGTGTTGGTCCAGACGACTTGGACCGTGGCGTCGGGGTTCACCTTGCGCACGCCCAAGGTGAAGGCGTTGATGCCGCGGATGACTTCGGGGATGGGGAACGCGGCCACGTAGCCGATCTTGTTGCTCTTGGTCATCTTCCCCGCGACCAAGCCGGACAGGTACCGGGGCTGATACATGCGACCGAAGTAGTTGGTGAAGTTCTTGCCGTTGGACTTGTAACCGGAGCAGTGGAGCCAGTAGGTCTCGGGATATTCTTCGGCCAACGCGGCCATGGTGTCCATGTAGCCGAAGGAGGTGCCGAAGATCACGTCATACCCCTTCTCCGCGAAGTCCCGGAAGACCCGCTCCGAATCCGCGCCTTCGGGCACGCTTTCCACGTAGGTGGTTTCCACGTTGGGCACGTTCTTTTCCAGCTCCTGACGTCCCTGGTCGTGAGCGTAGGTCCAGCCCGCGTCCCCGATGGGGCCCACGTAGACGAAGGCTGCTTTGATGGGCTTGCCTTCGGAGCCCGTGGCCGGAGCTGCGGCCTCCTTTTCCTCGGCCTTGGGAGGTTCCTCACCACCGGGGATGTCACCAATGACCCCCTTGACGAACCACTTCATGTTCCAGATCTGCTCCCAGGTGAGGCTATCCCCTTCGGCCACGGCCAGTTGACCGTTCTGTGCGTAGATGGGTCCAGCAGCCACATCCAGTTCGTGCTTGACGATCTTTTCCTTGAGTTCGGTGACTTTGGCCTTGATCGCGTCGTCAGCCGCGGGACCGAACTTGAAGTCCACGATCCCTGTATCCGCGTCCCACCAGGAATCGGGCAGCCCCCGCGGTTTGAAGGTGCCTTCCTTCACCTCTTTGATGATCTCCGCGTAGGCCACACCCCAGTTCCAGTGGGGAACGCCGATACACCCTTCGCCGGCCAGTTCACACGCGTTGGGGCTGTCATAAGCCATGCCCCACTTGCCCTTTTCCGTGGCCGCTTGCACCGGCCCCGGGGTGTCCGAACCGGTGATGATCACATCTGCCCCCGCGGCCAACAGAGTCTCCGCGGCCTCACGCTCTGTGGGCGGGTCATACCAGGAGTTGATCCAAACAACTTGGACTTGGATGTCCGGGTCCACACTGTGGGCCCCCAGGGTGACGAAGTTGATGTGACGGATGACTTCGGGGATGGGGAAGGGAGCGACGTACCCCAACTTCTTGGTCTTGGTCTTCATGGCCGCGGCCACACCGGCCAGGTACTTCATCTTGTACATGCGGCCAAAGAGGTTGTCGAAGTTGGTGTCGTTCCACTTGTACCCCGACACGTGAATCCACACGGTGTCAGGATACTCCTCGGCCAATTTCTCCATGGTGTCCATGTAGCCAAAGGACGTGCCGAAGATCACGTCATACCCCTTCTCCGCGAAATCCCGGAACACACGTTCCGCATCCGCGCCTTCGGGCACGCTTTCCACGTACGCGGTTTCCACATCGGGCATGACCTTTTCCACGTACTTGCGGCCCAAATCATGGGCGTAGGTCCATCCGGCATCGCCGATGGGGCCTACGTAAATCCAGGCGGCCTTGATCTTCTTCTCCCCCTTTTCCGCTTCCGCGGCCTTTGTGGGAGTGGCTTTTTCCACTGCAGACGCAGAGGTCGGTTGAGGGGCGGGTGTTGGGGTGGCCTTAGAACACGCACCGGCCACCAAAGCGATGAGCAGAACAAGAAGCACAACTCCCCACAGACGACGCATGGCTATCCTCCTTAAAGGTGTGAATCACTGAGTACGTTCAACGGACATCCGGGCAAATAAGCTCAAGGAAGGTCGTTCTAAACGGCCTCTGTCACCTCCTTTCTTGAAGGTGTCTGTGTTTGGGTAATGTCGAATTCGGCGGTTCGTTTGGGGATCGGTCCATATAGTACCATCACTTTTCCCTGTTTGTCAATCCGTTGTCAGACAACAGGTGTGGGTGCTATGTATGCCGGTGAGTCGAACCCTCAATCGTTACCACTCCCCGCCCGCTCGTGGGCGCTGAGGATGAGTTGACGGGTCAAATACGTGGTGTACAAGGCCACGTACGCGGGCAAAAGGAGAAGGAGAATGGGCAACAGGAGACTTATCAGGGTCAAAACCGCAACGAAGATACCGCTGAAGAACGCGTGGAAGGGGAACAACAGAACCAAATACAGGGTATTACGCAAGAGAAACCGCACCCGTGTTTCCTCCTGCACGGCCATGATGGCCCACACAAAGAGGAACACCAAATACCACAGGACCAGAAGGAGGATCCAAATGAGGATGATATATGGCCCAATGTGGCTGAAACGCGTGTAAAAGCGAACGTTTACCCAACCGATCACTCCCAACACGCCCAACAGCCCTCCCACCAACCACGCGCGGCGGAAGAGTTTCCGCGTCTCCTCCCACCAGCGTTGTACCCCCACGGCACGACCATCCGCGGCTAAGCGAGCCATCTCGTGCAGGGCCGCAACAGCCGGCGGGCCCAGGATGACGGTGATGAGGGCAGCCCATGTGAGCAGAGAAATCCCGACAAAGGAAAAGAGTTCCTCGTACAACAGTTGGGCTGCACGCCATGCCACACGGAAAGGATTCGTGCTTATCTCCTGTTCGTTCATGCCCAGGGCCTTAGGGGAAAACTCGTGGGGCGGATGGGTCATCCACCCCACGTTCGGTTTCCATCATCCCGCCCGCGGTTCCCCCCGAAAGGGAGCTCACGCGGGAACCGGATGACGTAGACAGAGTTCCATCACTTCCCGACGCACCCGCTGTTGGAGGTCTTTGTTCTCCACGTCGTTGAGGATGGTCCCGATCCAGGCCGCGATCTGCCGCATCTCCTCGGGTCCCATGCCACGGGTGGTCACCGCGGGCGTGCCCAGACGAATGCCGCTGGACACGAGGGGCGGCTTGGGGTCGTAGGGGATCATGTTCTTGTTCGTGTGGATGCCCGCGTTGTCCAACGCTTTCTCCGCCTGCTTCCCGGTCACGCCCAGAGGGCTCAGATCGACCAGGAGGAGGTGGTTGTCGGTCCCGCCGGAAACGAGTCGCACACCGTACTTGAGCAGTTCTTCGCCCAGGACCTTCGCGTTTTCCACGACCTGCTGGGCATAGGCCTTGAATTCGGGACGTAATGCCTCCCCAAAGGTGACAGCCTTGCCCGCGATGACGTGCTCCAACGGGCCTCCCTGATAGCCCGGAAACACGGCCTTGTCAATGCTCTGGGCCAATTCCTCTTTGCAGAGGATCAGTCCGCCCCGAGCCCCGCGCAGGGTCTTGTGGGTTGTGGAGGTGACCACATCACAGTAGGGCACGGGATCAGGATGGACTCCGGCCGCGATGAGCCCGGCCACGTGAGCCATGTCAAACATGAGGTACGCGCCCACCGAATCCGCGATCTCTCGCAGTTTGGGGAAGTCGAACCAGCGGGGATAGGCACTGGCGCCCGCTACAATGAGTTTGGGCTTGTGCTCCTGCGCCAGCCGGTAAATCTCATCGTAATCCAGCTGTTCCGTCTCCTTGTTCACGGTGTAGTGCACAAAGTTGTAGAACTTCCCCGTGGCACTGAGGCGAAATCCATGGGACAAATGCCCCCCATGGTCCAGGCGCATGGCCAAGGCTGTGTCGCCCGGTTCCAGAAGAGCAAAGTACGCGGCCTGATTCGCCTGGCTCCCCGAATGGGGTTGCACGTTCGCGTGGTCGGCCCCGAAGAGCTTCTTTGCCCGTTCAATGGCCAAGCGCTCCACCACGTCTACCCACTCACAACCCCCATAATAGCGCTTGCCCGGATATCCCTCCGCGTACTTGTTGGTCAACACGGACCCCATGGCCGCGAGGACAGCCGGGCTCACGTAGTTCTCCGAAGCGATGAGTTCCAACCCAAGCCATTGGCGATGGCGTTCCCCCTCAATGGCCTCGAAAACTTGGGGATCGCTCACCGCGAGGACACGCCGAGGGTCCGGCATATCCAGCCAACTGGGAACCCGCGCTTCCAGATCGTGCATGTCGGATGTGTTCGACATAATCGCCTCCTCTGCAAATACAGCCCTTTTACCTCCTCCGGCCGGTATGGCGTTCACCAAACCCTGCAGGTGAACAGGATAAGAGGAGGGCAAAGGGCTAGGATCACCCACCAGATCCACGGCTTTCCAGGCCATCTCCCCGGCCCCGTGGATCTGGGCCCATTATACCCAAGGAAGTTGTCTGACAACAAAAACGCCTTCCCCGCTGTGAGAAGGGGGGAGTAACGATTAATGAGTAAGGGTGGTCGGGGGAAGGGCCAAATCGTTCTGCTCAGGCCAAGGCGGTTCCCCCCCACGGAGGTCGGCGTAACAGAACCCCACATCCGATTTTTATGACGGACTTCATAACAATTGACCGCTCCCGCCCTTTGTGCTAGAATACCCACCAGGATGAACCGAACCGACGAAACCTCTCAGAGACCAACCGACGCTGGATAGATGCAGAACATTCGCCAACGCATTCTCCAGATCATCCAAGAACGGGGTAAAGCAACCGTCGCGGAGCTGGCCGACATCTTGGGCATGGCTCCCGTGTCCGTGCGCCACCATTTGGACATCCTCCAGGGGGATGGCCTTATCCGGGTGGATGGCGTCCGCCGCCGCAGCGGCGCGGGACGGCCCCAACACGTGTACTCCCTCACCCCGGATGCCTACCAGGTCTTCCCCAAGAACTACGCCCACCTCCTCCACCACTTGCTCAACTATCTGGCCGATGTAGACCCCCAAGGCCTCCACAAGGTGGTGGAAGAGGTGGCCCGGCGCATGGCCCAAGATGCCCAGTTGGATTCTCCCCAAGCGTTGAGCCCCGACGTGTTCCTGGAACACGTGGTCCACTTCCTCAACGAACACGGCTACATGGCCCGCTGGCAACGGGAAAACGGAGAATACGCCCTCCTCTTTGCCAACTGCCCGTACGTGGACCTGGTCACATCTCATCCTATCCTCTGCCAGCTGGATAGGGCCCTCATCCGCTTTCTCCTGAACACCCGGGAGGATGTGGAAATGCAAACGAGCATCCGGGATGGAGCACACCAATGCGTGTGGAGGGTTTCCCCCACCGCCATTTGAACTTTACTCACGAGATGAGGCGTACACATGTTCGACAAATACGGTCGTCACATTCACTATTTGCGCATCTCTTTGACCGACGCGTGTAATCTGCGCTGCGTGTACTGCATGCCCGAAGATGTGACATTCAAACCCCGAAGTGAACTCCTCGAGGACGAGGAGATCCTCCGCCTGGTGCGCATCTTCGCCCACCTGGGGGTGGATAAGATCCGGCTCACCGGCGGGGAACCCACCATCCGCCCCCGCCTGGTGGAACTGGTCCGCCAGATCAAGCGGGTGTCGGGTATCCGGGAATTGGCCATGACCACCAACGGCATCCTCTTGCCCGAGCTGGCCCATCCCCTGAAAATGGCCGGCCTGGACCGGGTGAATATCAGTTTGGACACGCTTGATCCCCACAAGTTCCACGCGATCACCCGGTGGGGACATCTGGAGGATGTGTGGGCCGGCATCAACGCGGCAGAAGCCGCGGGTCTGGAGCCCATCAAGATCAACAGTGTGGTCACTCGCGGGTTCAACGAGGAGGATGTGGTGGACTTGGCCCGACTCACTCTGGATCACCCCTGGGATGTGCGCTTTATCGAGTTGATGCCGGTAGGCGGCATCGCGGAGTTCGCCCAGAGCGCGGTGGTGCCCTCCCGGGAGACCCGGGAACGCATTGAGAAGGCCCTGGGGCCCCTCCAGGAGGTGGCCGGTCACGACCCGAGGGATCCGGCCCGACCTTACCGGCTGCCCGGCGCGCAGGGCCGCATCGGGTTCATCGACTCCATTTCCAATCCCTTCTGCGCGGGGTGCACCCGTATCCGCCTGACCGCGGATGGCAAGTTGCGTCTGTGCCTGCTCCACGACACGGAGGTGGACCTGCTCACGCCCCTGCGGGAGGGAGCAGACGACGAAACACTGGCCCGGATCATCCGGGAAGCCGTGTGGGAAAAACCTTGGGGGCACGGGCTCGCGCGCAACGTCATCCCCCGCTCCCGCCACATGTCCCAAATTGGTGGGTAAAACGCCCGTGAGGTAGTCCCATGAGGGAGGGGCTCTCTCACGTTCCCCACATACAAGGCGGAAGGGCGAACTCCCCACCGGCATTTCTCCTCTACCCCACAAGGGATGAGGGCTCCACAGGGAATCGGTGATCAGCCGTGTCCTATGAGCCCCAGGGGACTTCCCATCTTCAACACAGGAATCACCCCCGTGCACCTTTGATCCGGCACGTGAAATGCTGTATACTCCACACGAAGAAACAGCAAACACCCCCGTCGGGAGAAGGTGATGGACGTCCTGGCCAAAAGGGATCAACCACCCGACATTGATGTGGACGCGCTGCGGGCAGTGCTGCAGGGGTATGAGTTCATCAACTTCGCGGTGCTGTTTGGCTCTGCCGCGGCAGGGCGACTCCTACCCATGAGCGACGTGGATGTGGGAATTCACGTGCGTCGGGAGATCTCCCTGGACGAATTGGGCGCGTTGATCGTTCACCTGGAGCGAGTCGTGGGCCGGGATGTGGATGTGGTGGTAGTGAATGATCTGCCCCGCACGAATCCCGTATTGGCCATGGAGACTGTAGGTAAAGGGTTGTTGCTCTTCGCCCGGGACAGAGATCAGTACACCGCGTTCAAAACACGATGCCTACTGGCATACATGGATACGGAATATTTGCGCCGGCTGGTGCGCGATGCGTTCCGCCGACGGGTCAGCGAAGGTCGGATAGGAGAACCTCCCGATGCTGCACGAACGCCTCCAACGCCTTGAGCGTCATGTGTCCTTGTTGGAAAAATTCCGCGCTCAACACACGCCCGAGGAGATTCTACAAAACGAATTCCTCGAATGGGCGCTACGCTACGGCCTATTCGAAGCCATCCAGATGATTATTAACATCAGTTGCCACCTGGCCAGTGAACGTCGCTTGGGCCATCCAACCACGTACAGCGAATGCGTGGAATTACTGGTGAAATACGGATATCTCGATGAGTCCCTGGGAGAGCTAGTACAACGGATGATCGGTTTGAGAAATATCCTGGTCCACGAGTACATTCGGATAGATGACCGTCGGTTAGTAGAGTACCTCGAGCGCCTGGACGACATCCGCGCGTTTATCGAACAATTGCACGAACGGATGTAATGTCCGTCCAACAGGCAGCAAACGTGTCCCCTCCGAAGGCATTGGGAGTTTCCTGATTAGGGAAAGTGATTTTGCGTGGGTGATAGGCTGCCCCCTATTGGATGGACGCAGAAGGCTGGTCGCGGAACATCCACGCGGCGACCAGACTGGCCACGATGGCCAGCCCCCCGGCCAGGATGAACACCATCCGCACGCCCAACAGGTCGGCCAGCACCCCGGCCACGGCCATTGACGCGATGTTCGCGGTGGTAACCAGCATGTTCAGGGACGCGCCCATCCGCCCCCGGAGCGCGTCACTCACCATCGTCTGGCTCAACGTGGAAATGGACGCGTTGAAGGGCGTCACCAATCCCCCAATGAAGAAGAGGATGCCTAGCACCTGCCAGATGGAATGCACCTGTGAGATCGCACCAATGCCCAGGCCTATCCCCATCAGGGCAAAGGTGACAATGCGCGTGGGCTTCACCCGGGCGGCCAAGGTCGCGACCAACGCGCCGCTGAGGATCATGGACGCGGACTGAGCGCCCTGGACCGCGCTGAACCAGGTGGGGCTCACGTGCAGATCGTTGAGGAGGAAGGGGACGAAGAGGATGTTGATGGCCCCCATGCCCAACATCGTAATCCCCGCGGCCATCAGAATGCCCGTCAGGACCCGAGACCGGAAGATGGTCCGGATGCCCACCTGGATTTCTCGCCACACATCGGACACGGTCTGCACCACCTCCTCCCTGTGCCCCCGCGGCGCCCGGATGAGGCTGACCAGGGCCATCGACGCGAAGAAGGTGAAACTGTCCACCACGCAGAGGGGCCAGTAGAGATCCGCTCGGCTCAACAGCGCGCCCGCCGCGGCCATGCCCAACACGCGCATGAGGATTTCGGACATCTGGGAGAAGGAATTGGCCGGAAGGAGCAAGGACTCGGGCAGGAGGCTGGCCATGAGGGCACTGCGCGCGGGGGAGAAGAACGTGCTCACGCTGGACATCAGGAAGCCTATCAGGTAGAGGACCCAGAGGTGGCCCGGCCGCGCACCCAGGATGTACCCGAGGACGAGGAGGCCGCGCACCAGGTCGGCCAGGATCATCACGCGCTTGCGATCCCAGTGGTCCACGTACACGCCGGCCACCGGACCCAGGAACACGTAGGGCAACGCCATGATCACGGCCATCGTCGCAAGGGCTGCGGTGGAGCCGGTCAGGCGCTCGATGAGAATGAGCAACCCCAGGTTGATCACACCATCGCCAAACACGGAAAGGCTCTGGCCAAGCCACAGGAGCCGGAAATTGCGGTCGCGCAACACATCACGGGTTGATGTCAACATCGGTGGACTCCTTTCGCTGTCGCGGTGAGGCCGCGTCCGCTGGCATGGGGTAAAGGGCGACGAACAAGACGTACTCCTCCAAGTCGGGGGCGCCTTGGTTCAGCGCGTCGAACTCCTCCACCAGCGCGACCACTTGCCGGTGGACCGCGCGCGCCTGTTCAGGCGTCAGCCGGGACACGGAACGAGAGAGGCGCATGACCGGCGCGTCCGGGTCCTCCGGATTCTGCACAGCCCGAGCGGCCGTGCCCTCGGCCACCAGCCGCGATATCTCCTCCCGGAGGACATCCAGCAACTGGGAGATGATGAGGGCCCATCCTTCCTCCGCGTCCGCGGAAGTGGGGGCAAAGAGAGAGCGATCCACATCAAAGCGCTGGGCCGTGACCCCATAGCGCTTCTCGATGATGCCGGAGACTACCCGGGTGTCCACCACCTGGAGGATGCCGTGCTTCTCCATCAAGTTAACGTGGTAGTAGAGCCGGGTAGGGGGCACCTCCAACATCCGCGCCACCTCCTTGACCGTGCGGGGTTCCTGCTGCAGGGCCGCGAGGATGCGCATGCGCAGGGGGTCGGTGAGCACACGAAGCGTTTCCAGGTCCCGGATGACTTTCACCGGCTCCGGCGTGTATGTGGGCTTCGTATCCTCTCCCATGGACGTCACCTCCATTGTATCGTGCGTGATTAACGAGTCATGGGCGCACCAAGTCTGCCTGAGCAAGCCAACCCGGGCGAATCCCAACAGCCAAGGGCGTTGTATTCGATGCCTGGCCCCCTAACCGTCACAACCAGCCGACATCCAAACATCTGCCCGGTCTCGTTGGACCCGCCCGCATCGCTCACAAAACTCTTCCTCGGCCCCGGAAGAAAACGCCGGCATCCCACCGCAGGGAGGGGCCGCCTGCCACCGAGGCGCTATCGAGGCCTGTCCGCCAATCCGATGCCAGGCTATCAGGCCATCATTCAAAATAATTTGAATGATAAAATGGATTTTACACCACCGAAAGGGAAGGGGCAAATTTCCCGTCCTCCCCCAAACTCCCTTGTGGTATGGAGGAGGGCTTTGGGGACTCCCACCCCAGGCGGCCCGTCCACGGCCGGAGGGCTCCCGGTCAGCACGCTTTCCCCTGTCCGCGAGATGGGATATACTTCTTCCAAGGCCACCCAGGAATAAGGACCAAAGTCCACGGGCTCATGGACATTCTCGACCTGACCCCAGTGTACATCCGAGATCCGGAACATGAGCATTACGAGGCAACATACCCCGCGCTCTTCCGGCATTACTTCCGCTTCTGGGCAGACGTCCAGGATGACACCGCGTATCCGGACGAGGTGGTGCGGGAAAACGCCCGGCGGATCCGCGAACGGCTTCCCCTCATCCGGCGCAGGCTGACCCGGACGGGCTTACCGCTCCCTGATCTGGTCGTCCTCCTCGTCGGCAAAGGAACAACCAACGGTCACGCCTTTTGGGACCCAGCCCGGCAGGCGTTTGTGGTCTGGCTGCCGGTGGAGGCCTATGCCACGCGCACACAAGTGGACATCTTCGTCACCCACGAATGCCTCCACGCGCTGCACTACACCCATCAGCCCGCGTTCTACTTCACGGACGAACGCGAGCAACACCTGGTGGGCCGTCAACTCATCACCGAAGGAGTCGCCACCTGGGGCACCCGTGTCCTCAGCGCCGGAGATGACATCCAGGCCCTGTGGGCCGACTACCTCGCCCCCGACGCGGCCCAACGCTGGTACCGCCAATGTCAGTACCGGGAACAGGAGATGGCCCAACGCCTTCTGGAAGAGTGGGAGGAGAGCCGGGAGACCAACCCGTGGTTCAGCATGTGGGATGCCGCGGACGTCACCCGGTACCGGGGCGGCTACTACATGGGCCTTCAGGTGATGAGAAGACTCCACCAACGCCATGCCCTCGACCTGCCCGCGCTCCTCCGCCTGGACGCCCAGACCCTGGAAGCGTGGACATTAGAGGTCTTACGGGAGATGGCTTCGCGCCCACCGGCCGCGGCGGGCACTCCACGGAAAGGGGGTATCCCATGACGTCCATCTTCACCCATCCCATCTGGTCCGAGCACGACCGATATGTGACGCCCCAGGCGGATTTCGCGCATCATGGCTTTGACCCGACCCGGTTTGACATGGGCACCGCGTGTCTGGTGACTTTCAGTTCCAGCCTGTTCAACCGGGTGCTGGCGCGCGTCACGGTCATCGAAGAGGAGGAATTCCAATGGCCCTACCAGTCGACGCCTCTCAAGATCTGCGCGACCCCTAACGGCACCCGGTTCGGCCTTCACTTCCCCTCCTACGGGGGCACCCGCATCGCGAATTCGTTGGAGCAACTGGCCGCGTGTGGGTACCGTTATGTCTTTGGCCTGGGCTTAGGCGGCGCACTTCAGGAGGATGTGCACATCGGGGATATGGTGGTCCTGGAAGGGGCGGTGCGAGGGGATGGGGTGTCCCGGTACTACGCGCCTGTGGAATATCCCGCGATAGCCGATGCCGAGTGCGCCTGGAGCCTGGCCCAGGTGCTCCGGGAGAAGGGGGAGCGCTTCCATGTGGGGATCTCCTTTGGGATAGATGCGCTGTACCGGGAGACAGAGGGGCTCATCGCGTCGTTGAGGGAACTGGGGGTATTGACCATTGACTTGGAATCCTCGGCCTTCCTGACGGTGGGACGCCGCCTGGGGTTGCGGTGCTGTTGGGCCGGCGTGGTGTCCGACAGGCTGGTGGGGGCCACCCACGAGGGGAACATCCACGC
>JAADDB010000317.1 GCA_013154135.1 Chloroflexota bacterium | reverse complement strand
ACGGCGATGTGGGGTCATGTCCGCTTCTGAACGGACATGGGTGGTCATGCTCGACCGCCCGGGGCTGAACCCCCGGGCTAAATTTGGGAAGCCCCCGGTGGGGGCTTTGGATAAGCGGCCCAATAAATTGGCCCGCTGAACAGGGAGCGCCCCTTCGGGGCGCGGGGTGGGCGCCTGGCCGACGTATCCCCGTCCCGAAGGGACGGTTCCTGTTCAGCAGGCGGATTCATCCGGCTGCTGAACAGGGCGCACTGCCGTGCGGCCCTACCGTTCGTGACCGACCAAGAATCGCCCCACACGAGCCATATGAGGTCCTCCCGCCCCCCTTACTCGTTACTCGTTATGCGTTAGTCTCCTCGCCGATCCCGGCCGACCTCTCCCTTCAACCAACCCCCTTAATCGTTACTCATTAATCGTCAATCGTTACTTACTCCGTGTCCCCGGATCACTTTTGAACGATCTCCCCATGTTGTGATAGGATCTACGCTGAAGACCTTGCCACGCGAGCGGACAGCTCTTCTCAGAGGAGTAGTGGAGGTCAAATCTCGCCTGGGCTTGGGACAAAACTCGCGGCAGTGAGGTCATTTGTCCACGTCCAAATCTCGCGGAACACGAGGGAAAAGGAATCATGCGCATTTTGGTCACCGGAGGAGCCGGCTTTTTAGGGTCCCACCTGTGCGACCGTCTGTTGGCCGAAGGGCACACGGTCATCGCCATGGATAACCTGATCACCGGGACCACGGACAACATCGCCCACCTGGCCGGTCATCCCCGGTTCAAGTTCATTTTCCACGATGTCACAGAGTACATCTACATCGAAGGGGACTTGGACGCGGTCTTCCACTTCGCGTCCCCTGCCAGTCCGGTGGATTTCCCCGCGTTTCCCATCCAGATCGGCAAAGTCAACGCGGTGGGCACCTATCGCACGTTGGGGTTGGCAAAGGCCAAGGGAGCCCGCTTTGTCCTGGCCTCCACATCCGAAGTCTACGGCGATCCCCTGGTCCACCCCCAACCGGAGAGCTACTGGGGCAACGTGAACCCCATCGGCGTGCGGGGCATCTACGACGAATCCAAGCGCTTCGCGGAAGCCTTGACCATGGCCTACCACCGGGTTCACGGGCTGGACACCCGCATCGTGCGCATCTTCAACACCTACGGACCGCGCATGAGGCTCAACGATGGTCGGGTCGTGCCCAACTTCATCTCCCAAGCCCTGCGCGGGGAACCCTTGACCGTGTACGGGGACGGCACCCAAACCCGCTCCTTCACCTACGTGGATGACCTCATCGAGGGGATTTACCGACTCTTCCTCTCCGAGGAAATAGAACCGGTGAACATCGGCAACCCGGAAGAATACCGGATCATCGACTTTGCCAAACTGGTCAACGAACTCACGGGCAACCAGGCGGGCATTGTGTTCAAACCCCTGCCCCAGGATGACCCGAAAAAACGACGGCCGGACATCACCAAAGCCCGTCGTGTCCTGGGCTGGGAACCTCGCGTCCCCGTGCGTGAGGGACTCCTGCGAACCATAGAGGACTTTCGGAAACGCCTGAGTTTACCTTAACAGCAATGAACGTACGCCAACGCACATTCTTGACCCTGTACGTGCCTTTGTGGGCCACCTGGTTTCGCTGGGGCCGAGGCATCCTCAGCCGGACGGTGAACCGCTTTCGGGGACGACTGGCCGGCCCCAATCGCTACTTCGAATCCTTGGACGCGTTTCGCGCCTGGTGGCAAAACCACACCCGGTGGAAATCCGATCCCCTTCAGGGGATCATTGACATCGTCGCGTCCCTGGAACACGCGCAATGGCAATGGGCTCACAAGGGCATCTTCGAGGATGACTGCGACGGGTTGGCTTTTGTCGCGGCCCACTATCTGGCCGACTTCGCGGATGACCACCAATGTCATGTGGTCACCCTCCTGCTCAACCCGTTCGAATACCCCACCTTGTGGGAAGGGCTACAATTAGGGGCACATGTGTTGTGCCTCTTTCAACACCAAGGTCGATGGCATGTCCTTTCCAACACGGAAATCTTCGACGAGACCTGGTCCACTTTTGAAGAGGCACTCTACCAAAACCCGTACAGCGCAGGGCACACCATCCTCTGGTACCGGGTGGACACGGTTCGTCGGGGAAAACACAACGGGCATTTGCCACGTATATCAAAGGTAAACCACGTGATGGAGGGATAAAACCACGTAGCACCTAGGCGGCGGACGGGGTTGGGAAGTAATGAGTAACGATTGACGATTAACGATTAAGGGGGAGGCCGGGAAGGCCCCTTCGACGCCAGACTAGCCCAAAGAAGTCCCCATGGGCGGCGGACGGGGTTAGGAAGTAATGAGTAACGATTGACGATGAACGATTAAGGGGGGCCGGGAAGGCCCCTTCGATGCCAGACTGGCCCAAGGAAGTCCTCATGAGCGGCGAATGGGGCTATGAAGTGACGAGTAACGATTGACGATTAAGGGGGATGCCGGGATACCCCCTTCTAAATGATTGACGATTATAGGAAAGAAATCAACCCAAAGAGGAAAAAGGGGGAGAAAGGTTAACATGAAACGTCTCACGTCCGCGGAAATTCGCTCATCCTTCCTCAAATTCTTCGAGGAGAAGGGCCATACCATCGTACCCAGCTCCTCCCTCATACCCGCCAATGACCCCACCCTCCTCTTCACCAACGCGGGCATGGTCCAGTTCAAAGACGTGTTCCTGGGGCTGGAAAAGCGCCCCTACACCCGAGCCACCTCCTGCCAAAAGTGCATGCGGGTGAGCGGGAAACACAATGACCTGGAGAACGTGGGCCCATCCCCCCGGCACCACACTTTCTTCGAAATGCTGGGCAACTTCTCCTTTGGCGACTACTTCAAACGAGAAGCCATCCACTACGCGTGGGAACTCCTCACCCAAGTGTGGGAAATCCCCCCGGAACGCCTCCACGTCACCGTGTACAAGGACGACGACGAGGCCTATCGGGTCTGGCGGGAGGAGATCGGACTTCCCGAGGAGCGCATTCACCGCATGGGCGAGGAGACCAACTTCTGGGCCATGGGCGAAACCGGCCCGTGTGGGCCGACCAGCGAGATCATCTACGACCAGGGGCCCCAGGCCTGCACGTGCGGAGATCCCAACTGCTCCATCGAGCTGGATAACGGCTGCGACCGTTGGCTGGAGATCTGGAACCTGGTCTTCATGCAGTACAACCAGTTCCCCGACGGTCACAGGGAACCCCTGCCCCAGCACGGGGTGGACACGGGCATGGGGCTCGAGCGCATTGCCGCGGTGCTCCAACAAGTGCCCTCTAACTACGACACCGACATCTTCACCGGGATCATGGATCACATCCAACGCCTGCTGGGGCACACGGACGAGGAACGACAAGAGCACTACGTGGGCTACCGGGTCATCGCGGACCACGGCCGTGCGGCCACCTTCCTCATCGGGGATGGCGTCATCCCCGGCAACGAAGGGCGGAACTACGTGTTGCGCATGATCATCCGCCGGGCGGCACGCTTTGGCCGCAAGATCGGCTTTACCGACCCCTTCCTGGCCCACATCGCGGACAAAGTCATCGAGATCATGGGGGATGTGTACCCCGAAATCGTGGAACGCGCGGACTTCATCAAGCGCACCCTCACCGCGGAAGAGGAGCGCTTCTACCAGACGCTGGACGCGGGCATGGCCCAACTGGAGCGGATCATCGAAGAACTCAAGGCCAAAGGTGAACGGATCATCCCCGGCGATATCGCGTTCCGCCTTTACGACACCCACGGCTTTCCCCTGGAAATGACCCGCGATGTGGCCCGAGAGCACGGCATGGAAGTGGACGAAGTGGGATTCCAAAAGGCCCTGGAAGAACAACGCCGTCGGTCTCGGGAAAAAGCCCAGTTCAAGAAAGTGGACCAATCCCAGGCCGCGCGCTACAAAGCCCTGTTGGACCACCTCATCGCCACGGGCAAACTCCCGCCCGAAGGCGTGCGCCATCGCATCTACGACGACACGCTGGAAACGGAAACCGAAGTGGTCGCCCTCCTGGTCGGCGACGAACTGCGGGACCAGGTGGAACCGGGCCAAAAAGTGCGCGTCATCCTGCGCGAGACCCCCTTCTACGTGGAATCGGGTGGTCAAGTCAGCGACACGGGCATCATCGAACACATCCCGCAGAACGGGGGGGACATGTGGCGCATCCGGGTCACGGGCATGGAAAAGCCCGCGGAAGGCCTCATCGTCCACGTGGGCGAAGTAGTGACCGGCCGCCCCAAGGTGGGCGATACCGCGCGCGCGCGGGTGGACGCGGAACGTCGTTGGAACATCATGCGCAACCACACCGCGACCCACATCCTCCACTACTTCCTCCGTCAGACCCTGGGGAGCCACGTCCACCAGGCCGGCTCCCTGGTCGCGCCCGACCGGTTGCGCTTCGACTACACCGAAACCGTGCCCCCGTCCCCGGAGACCCTGGCCCGTATTGAAGCGGCCATCAACAAAGCCCTCATGCGGGACGACCTGGTCTGGGATGAGTGGACATCCTACCAGGAAGCCCTACAACAGGGGGCCATGGCTCTCTTCGGCGAAAAATACGGGGAAACCGTGCGGGTGGTGAACATCGCCCGGCCCCAGCCCTACAGCAAAGAACTGTGTGGCGGCACCCACGTCCACCACACCGGGCAGATCGGCTTCTTCCGCATCATCGCGGAAGGGAGTGTGGGCTCCGGCTCGCGGCGCATCGAGGCGGTCACAGGAGAACGGGCCGCGGAACTGGTCACCGAGCGCCTGAACGAACTGGAACGCCTGGCCCAACTCCTGCGCGTACCTCCGGAACAGGTGGAGACGCGCGTGCGTCATCTCCTGGGCGAACTGTCCGACTTAGAACGGGAAGTCCGGGCGCTGAAGGAAGAACAGGCCAAACAACTGGCCTGGCGCCTGGCCGAAGAAGCCCAACTCGTGGAAGGCATCCCGGTGGTGGCCGCGCGGGTGGATGTGGATGACCCCGAACTCCTGCGCCGCATGACCGACTGGATCCGGGATCGCTTGGGCACCGGCGTCGTGGTCCTGGGCACCGTGCGCAACGGGCGTCCCCAATTTGTGGCCGCGGTGACGAAGGACCTGGCCGAACGGGGGCTCCACGCAGGACGCATCGTCCGGCAGGTGGCCCAAATCGTCGGTGGGGGCGGTGGCGGCAGCCCGACTCTGGCCCAAGCCGGCGGACGGGACGCGAGCAAACTGGATTTGGCGCTAGCAACAGTAGGAGAGGTGATCAAACAGCATGGCTGAGCATCCGGTAGATACCCAGCTGGAACAACCAGAACCGATAACCGATGACCGGGGTCCTGGGGTGGAGGACCACACCCCCGCGCGGGAAAGCTCCCCCCTGCGCGGGGAGACGTACCGCCTTCCCATCCCCACCACGGTGATCTCCCTGAAGCCGGAGACCACCTGGGCCGGGATTCTGGAGGCCCTGGAACAGGCACCGGGCCGTCGTGTGGTCTTCCACATCCCGATGAACAACCGGGTTCTCCTATCTCCGGCCCGGTTGCGGGCCCTGTACCGGGCGGCCCGGGACGCGGGCAAGCATGTGGCCCTCATCACCCACCACCCGGAACTGGTCGAAGCCGCGCACGTGGCCGGCATTCCCACCTTTGGGAGTGTTTGGCGCGCGCGGCTGCTTCCCTGGTGGAACCGCGGGGCTGTCCGGCTTCCCAAACGACCGACCGAACCCGCGCGGGTGTTGGCCGTCGCGCACGCGTTGCCCCCGCTGCCCAAGCAGGGGTTTGCCCCCCGGCCGGTGAAGCGTCCGCCCACTGCCGGGAGCGCTTTTGCCCGCCGGAGCGATTGGTTCGTGTGGGCCCAAGCCTTCTTCCTCACCCTGCTCATCACCGGCATGCTCGCGCTGGGGATCGGGTTGATGCTGTTCCTCGCGCCTTGGGCCCACGTGGTGCTCAAACCCGCGGCAGAGACGTTCACCGTCACGCTGAACTTGTCGGCCCATCCGGGCATTGATAAGCCGGACCTGGAACTGGGTGTGGTGCCGGCCCGCTATGTGGAAGTAATGGTCGAGGACACCATCCAAGTCCCGACGACGGGCCAGCGGCTGGCCCCCTACGCGCACGCGACGGGCACCGTCGTCTTCACCAACCGGGTGGACCGGGAAATTCGCATCCCCAAGGGAACCCGCGTCAGCACGGCCACGGGACAATCCATCGTCTTCCACACGACCCGGGCCGCGGTCTTACCCGCGAAGCGGGGGGCACGGGTGACGGTTCCCATTGAAGCGGAAAAACCGGGGCCCGCGGGGAATGTGCGCGCGTTCACCATCAGCCAGGTGAGTGGCCCCCTCTCCGTGGAAGTGGTGGTCACCAACCCCTACCCCACGGGCGGGGGAGGACTGAAGAAAGTACCCGTAGTCACCGCGCAGGACAAAGAAGCAGCCCACGCGAAGGCCCTGCGCGTGCTCACCGAAGTGGCCGCGCAGAAGTTGATCGAAAAACAACGGCCCGGGGAATTCATCCCCAAGGAAACCCTCCAAACCTTTGTCATGGCCGAAACGTATGACCATTTTGCAGGGGAAAAGGCGGAACAGCTGGGTGTGCGCATGCGGCTCCTCATGCGGGGCATTGCCGTGGATGGAAACGCCGCGCGGGAGTTGGCCCTGAAGCAGCTGCGCAAGTCCCTCCCGCCGGCCGGACGCCTGGTCCGCGATTCCACGGAGGTGCGCATCGGCCCGGTAAGCGCGTGGGACCCGACAACGCAGACCGTGTACTTCACCACCCGGGCCAGCGGCGTCTACCTGCTGGACATCAACGAAAACGAAGTGCGCCAGGCCATCGCGGGTAAGCCCATTGAAGAAGCGGCCATCATCCTGCAAACCCGATGGAAATTGGCCGTCCCGCCCGAAATTTACCTGGGCCCGGACTGGCTCATCCACGCCCGCTGGTTGCCCAAAGCCTGGCGAGAACGCATGCCCGTACAACCCGGGCGCATCCTGGTCACCGTGGACTTGGAAGGCGGTTTGAAGGGACGATGACACGGAAAAAGGGACGCTTGCTCGCGCTCGATGTGGGGGAAAAACGCATCGGGGTGGCGGTGAGCGATGAGATGGGCGTGTTGGCCACGCCATTGACCATCATCCGACACACGAATTGGCGCGAGGACATCCGCCGGGTGTTGGATTTGGCCCAAGCAGAAGGAGTGACGGGCATTGTGGTCGGCGTGCCATACCTGTTGGACGGCACACTCTCCGACCAAACCCGCCATGTGTTGCGGTTTGTGGAACGGCTACGCGAACGAACATCCTTGCCCGTGTACGAGTGGAATGAGGCGCTCTCCAGCGAGGAGGCAATGAACCGCCTCCAGGAGGCCCGTCCCCGCGGGAGAAAGCGGCCGGTGCACGTGGATGCCCACGCGGCCGCGGTCATCCTGCAGGATTATCTGGACGCACAGGAGCGAAGAAGGCTATGAGAAGTCGTACAAAACGCCAAGGAACTCTTTCCCCACCCCCGCATCCTCGACGCACATCCCCCCGACGGGAGACGCCACGGACGTGGTGGCGCCGTCTCCTCACCCCGCGCACGCCGTGGGAAATCCTGCGCTTACTCCTCCTCGGCCTGATCTTTGTGGCCTTGGGAGCGGCTTTCCTCATTGTGAAGAGCCGGGTGGAAGCCCAACTGGTTGCGGTGCCTCCCCCCTCCCGTCTGGTGGAGCCGCAGGAATCCCCCCTGGAGCGGCTCAACCCGGACACGTTCGAGGACACGGTCCTTGGGTGGTACTTGGGATTGCGTGCGTCCGACCTGAACTCTCCCCCCTCCACGTCGGATGAGCCGGTGGACTTTGTGGTGGAGAAGGGCGAGACGGCTCGCAGCATTGCCCGGCGGTTGGAGGAAAAGGGGCTCATCACAGACGCGAAGCTCTTTGAACTCTACTTGCGCTATTACGGGCTGGGCACCAAGCTGGAAGCCGGCCACTTCATCCTACGCCGCAACATGACCATGCCCGAGATCGCCCGCGCCCTCCAGCAGGCCCGGGCCGAAGAGGTGGTCATCACCATCAAGGAAGGCTGGCGCATGGAGGAAATCGCGGAATACCTGGGCGAAGAACGGGTGGTGGATGCCCAGGAGTTCCTCTCCCTGGCCCGAACGCCGTCGGCCCTGAGCCCGGACATCCGCAACCGCCACGCTTTTCTGCAAGCGCTGCCGCCGGGCGCGACGCTGGAGGGCTACCTCTTCCCCGAGACGTACCGGGTGGCCGTAGGTTCCTCGCCCGAAGCCATCATCGCGGTCATGCTCAAGACGTTCGACGAGCGGGTGCCGACAAAGTGGCGCGAGGACGCGGCCGCGCGGGGGTACACATTGCACCAAATTGTGACCATGGCTTCCATCATCGAACGGGAAACCCCCCGGGCGGATGAGCGTCCCCTGGTGGCCAGTGTTTACTGGAACCGGCTGGAAGGGCGATGTCCCGAAGCCGGTGCCTACCTCCAGGCCGACCCGACCGTCCAGTACGCGATGGGACGACCGGGGGAGTGGTGGTGGAAGCCGCCGAGCGTGGAGATCTACAGCCAGATCCAAAGTCCCTACAACACGTACTTACACCCGGGCCTCCCTCCTGGCCCCATTGCCAATCCCGGGCTCTCCGCGATCAAAGCGGCCGTCTACCCGGCCCAGACCCGGTACTGCTTCTTCGTGGCAACGGGCGACGGCGGCCACGTGTTCGCGGTCACCCTGGCCGAACATGAACGGAACATCGAGATGTACCAGGGCAAGTAGGGATAGGGAATGGTGAGCGTGTGAGGCGGGGAAGACCGCCTCACACGTCACGACTCATCCTCACTCCCCAACCAAATCTCGAGACGTGTGCCCCGGCCGGGCTCACTGGAAACGCGGATGTGCCCACCTAACGCTTCCACCATCCCCTTGACGAGGGCAAGCCCTAACCCGGCCCCCCCACGTCGCCGGGAACGGGAACGATCCCCCCTGTAAAAGGGCTCAAAGATGTGCGGGAGCTCGGATGCCGGGATGCCTGTTCCGTTATCCTCCACCCATATGCGCACCCCATTGCCGTGCTTCTCCCACCCAACCCGGATGGTAACGCCTGGGTCGTTGTGCTGGATCGCGTTGGCTATGAGGTTGAAGAGCACTTGCATGAGGATGTCCGGATCCGTTTGAACGGTGATGGCCGGGCCGGGCTCCAGGATGAACGTCTGGTCCCGGGCCAGGAGTTCGGCCTGGGCGCTTAAGTGGGAGAAGAAGTCGGCCAGGGGGACGGGTCGGACGCGCACCTGTACGGTGGCGTCCAGGCGACTCAAGTCCAACAGCTGCTCCGCCAACCGGTTCAGCCGGGTCACTTCCCGGTACATGGCTTGGCTCAGGCGCGACACCGCGGCCGGGTCATCCTGTGCCCCGCGCAAGAGGACTTCCAAAGACCCTTGCAACGCGGTCAAGGGGGTGCGCAGTTCGTGGGCCGCGTTGGCGATGAAACGCTGTTGAGCCTGGAAGACCTGCTCCAGCCGGTCTATCATGGCGTTGAAGGCCCGAGCCAATTGCCCCACTTCATCCTCCCCCTCCACAGGAACCCGCTGGCTCAGGTCTCCCGCGGCCACCCGCCGACACACCGCGACGATGTCCTGGAGGGGCTTTAAGGCCGTGGAGGTGAGCCACCACCCCGCGACCCCCCCGCTCAACAGGACAAAGAACCCGGCCAGGAGGAGAAAATTCCGCTGTCGTCGGAGAATCCGCTCGACCGGCTGTAAGCGCGTGCTCATCTGCACGACCCCCACCACGTGGGGCTCCCCCGGTCGGGTGCGCAAGGGGATGAGGAGGACCAGGAAGGCGCGGTGCTCATCCCGCCAGATGTATGTCACTTCATTTTCTCCCGCAAGGGCCCGCGCGATGTTGTCCGGATCCGGCGGAGGGGGCGAGGGCTCTTCGGGCAAGGTGCGCCCCACGGCCAGCACGTGTCCCCCCTTGTCTAAAACCACGGCCACCGTGTCCCGCGAGGTGAGATCCCGGGCCAACGCGGGCGCCACACGACGCACCGTTGCCTCATCCACGGCCCCGGACGGGGATGAGGCATACAGCCACCGTTCAATGACCGGCTTTGCTTGGGCTCGAACGCGCAGGGCCGTGGTGTCTATGAGGAAACGGGATGTGTCCCAATAGAGGGTGTAGCCCAGGAGGAAGATGAGGATTCCCAGCAGGCCGGTGTACAACAGGGTCAATTTCACCCGCAAAGGGGATCGTCGCCACGCACGCATGATGAATCGCCGCACCCGTTATCCCTCCTCGGGATGAAATGCGTATCCCACACCGTACACTGTTTGGATGGCCCGGCCCATGCGCCCTAATTTGTTCCGCAGGTGGCTGATGTGGACCTCCACCACATTGGTGTCGCCCACATAATCATAGCCCCACACCCGGTTGAGCAACGTCTCTTTTGTGAAAACTCGCCGGGGATGCCGCATGAAGAGTTCGAGGAGGGCGAACTCGGTCGGGGTAAGGTGGATAGGGGTTCCATCGAGAAGGACTTGGTGGGTCTCCACGTTGAGGACGAGGCCATCCGCGCGCAGTTCTGTGGGTTCGGCCGTGTGGCCCGCGCGCCGGAGCCGAGCCCGAATCCGGGCGAGGAGTTCATCGAAGCTGAAGGGTTTGGTGATGTAATCGTCCGCGCCCAGGTCCAAACCCCGCACCCTGTCCTGGATGTCCGTGCGCGCGGTGAGCATGATGATGGGCACGTCTTTGCCAAAGGCCCGAAGTTTGCGGCAGACGTCAAAGCCATCCATGTCCGGTAGCATGAGGTCCAAGATGACCAGGTCAAAGTCCTCGTTCAGGGCTCGAGCAAGGCCCTCGCGCCCACTCTCGGTCACGACCACGTCATACCCCTCGTAGGAAAGACCGGTCCGCAGGAATTCGATTACCGTGGGTTCGTCCTCTATGACCAAAATACGTGCGCTCATGCTCCCTCCCTCTCCTCGTCCCGTGCCAGGCCCGTAAGGTCCACGGCCGCGCTCCTACCGTTCCGGACCAAGCTCCCTTGCCCATCGTTAACCGCTGCTCATGCTCACGTTGTACATCTTGTCGATGGCTCGCGTGATGTCCTTGACCGCGACGGCGTATTCCGCGGCCCGGTAGTAATCCCCGGCCTGGAAAGCTTCGTACCCCGTCTGGTAGAGGTGTGAGCCCAGCTCCAACAAACGGGTCGCGTATGCCGCCTCGGGAGAATCCGGTCGCGTGCTTTCCACATATTGCACCATGAGACTGGCCCGCCGCAAATCCCGATATGCACTCTCTTGCTCGAACTGGGCCCGCATTCTGGCGGCCTCCTGGTCGAATCCCGGGGGACCACCCGGCGGCGGAGGTGCTCCCGGCGGAGGGCCGCTGCCCGGTGGTGGGGGCGGTGGTGGACCGCCGGGCGGTGGGGGTGGCGGTGGTGTCCCGCGCAATCCCCACGGATGGGTTCCCCCCGCGCGCGGGGGTAAACGCAACCCCCTATGTCCTTCGCCCCATGGGTTTTCCCGCATGTTATCCCTCCTTTTCCTCCGAAGTGCCGGCTATCCGCTTTCCTGCCAAACGACTTCTAGCCTTCCCGTATTCCCGTGTTCAACATATCCAAGAATTTTGAAGAAGTCCCAAACGGATCCTGAAGATTTCCTGAAGCCGCGCGCACGGGGCTGGGGATTCTAATGAGTAACGATTGACGATTAACGATTAAGGGGCTAAAGGCCAGAATGGCCCTTCGATGCCGGGCTGGCGAGGGGAAGTTCCCGTTGAGCGGTAAGGGCGCACGGCCGTGCGCCCTTACCGTTCGTAAACGACGATGTGTGGTCATGTCCGGTCGCCCGGGGCTACCCCCCCC
>JAADDB010000139.1 GCA_013154135.1 Chloroflexota bacterium | reverse complement strand
CCCCCGGCACCTACCTCCTGCTCACGGGCATGTACGACGCGGAGACCGTCCAGAACCTGCCCATCCGCGGGGAGCCCCCTGTCGCGGGGCGAATCCTGGTGGGCCAAGTGCGTGTGTTGCCCGCGCGATGAACGGCTCTATGGAAAAAGCCCGGAGACCTGTTCCGTTCATCGTCCAAGGGCTATCGAGTCGATTGACGGACATATCCAGGCTCTTGTACTTTGACATGACGGATGCGTAGAAATTTCGGTTGAGGCGCGGACCCACCCGCCTCCAGAGGGGACTTTCTCTCGCCAACCCGGCATAGAAGGGCCATCTCGATATTCAGCCCTTTAATCGTCAATCGTTACTCATTAATCGTTACTCCACGGACCCGTCCGCCGCCAAGGTACTACGAAGTTTTTCAGCCGAGCCATAATCGGACGCTGGACAAAACGTGGCAGCTCGAAAAAGGAGAAGAGAGCCGTCTTCCCTTTTTCCCCTTTCAGAAGCAAACTGTTTTTGGCACGGGGCGAAAACGTCGGCGCCCCGCCAAGGCGCGGACCCGTCCGCGGCCGAGGTGCGACTACGTTTTGTCCGGCAACTCGCGTTATACACCAGGAATGACACAACAAGGGAAGGAGGATCATGACCCACATCACAGGATGGTTACGCCGCCTGGGTCGGCTGTTGGACCAGGGACGGTTCTTCACATACCGTTGGCGATTGTACGGAGCCGCGGCGCGTGCGCTCCCCCAATTCCGCGGTCGAGTGTTGGACATCGGCGCGGGGACTCAGCCCTATCGGCCCTTTCTCCCCCAGGATGTGCAATACGTGGCCATGGAAATTGTGCCCATCCCGGGCAATGACCTCATCGCCAGCGTCCTGGCCCTCCCCTTCGCGGGGGATGTGTTCGACGGCATCCTGTGCACCGAGGTGGTGGAACACGTGCCCGAACCCGAACAGGCGCTCCGGGAGATGGCCCGGGTGTTGCGGCCCGGCGGCCGACTGTACCTCACCGTTCCCATGAGCTGGGCGTTGCACTACGTGCCCCACGATTATTACCGCTTCACCCGCTATGGACTGCAGTACCTGTTGGGCAAGACCGGATTCCGGGTGGACCGGGTGGAACAGGTGGGCGGGTTGTTCACCCTTATCCTGGCCCGTTTGGAAGACGTGTTGGGCGCGTTGCTCTTCAAAATCCTCTTCCCCCTCAAGTTCCTCCTGGGCCCTCGAGGACGGGTGTTGGTCACCTCCTGGCTCATCCTGCTCCTGGCCCTGCCCCTGGATGGACTGGCCTCCCTGTTGGACCGGATTGTGCCCGGAGCGAAGAACGACGCGTTGGGGTGGGTCGTCCTCGCGACGAAGGACGCGTAAACGCTTGGCCCCCGGTGGAGCCTGTGTTATACTCTCGCGCGGTCCTGCCGTTGAGCGGGAACCCGCCACACGTGCCATGCCAGACGCTGTTGTAGAGATATCCTGTTGGACTTTTGGGCCGCGGACGGGCCTGTACCCGCCTTGCCGAAATTTGCCCAAAGTCCCCTATCCTATGTAGGCCAACATCGACGATGAATGAATTGCGTGCATACATTCGTATTGTGACCAAACGCCTGTGGCTTATCGCCCTGCTGGTGCTCATCGCGGTCATAGGCGTCTACCTGACGGAAAACGCCCGTCCCCCCAAATACCAAGCTCGCGTGCGGTTGCAAGTGCTCTCCGTGGAGCCCGAGGCCGTCAGTCTCTTCACCCCTCTGCGTCAGGCCGCGGGGAAGCAGGAGATCGAACGGACGGCCGTGGAGTTCCTCAGTGTCCTGCGCAACCGCAAGGTCGCGTGGGACGCGGCGCGAGAGATCAACCAGGAGCTGGGGACGAACCTGACCGGGGACGACATCATCAAACGGATGTGGCCCTGGATCGAAGGGGAATTCATCAGCGTCACCTACACCTCGGTGGACAGCGCAACCGTGGCCAAGCGCATGGCCGATGTGCACATCGCCAAAGCCCTGGAGTACTACCGCAGCATCCGCACCCGTGGGGTCACCGACGTGCGCCTCTTCCTGGAGGAGCAGGTGAACCGCCAGAAGACCCGGCTGGCCGAGGCCCAGGAGGAGTTACGGGATTTCCGGCTGCGCTACAATCTGACCGACGTCCAACGGGAGGCCACCGCGGTTCAAGACCAACTGCGTGCCCTGCAGCTCCAGCGGGACACGGCCCAACTCCAGGCGGCCGAGGCCCGAGCCCAGGCAAAAGTCTACCGCGAACAAGCCCGAGCCCTGCAGAAGGAAGCCGCCTCTCAGACCGACGCGGAACAAAAGGCCGCGCTCCTCTCCCAAGCCCAAGCTTACACCGACCGCGCCATCACCCAGGATGCCCTGGCCGCCGCGCGGGACGCGGCCTTCCGCCAATACGACCGGATGATCGCCTCATATCAGAACCGCCTGGCCGAACTCATCGGCCTGCAGAACGAGTACGAACAGCGCGTCCACGCAGTGCAAAAGGCCCAGGATGAGTACAACTTCCTCGCGGACAAGCTCAACGAGGCTCGCATCAAGGAGGAATTGGCCCTGGACCACGGGTACATCCAGATCGTGGAAGCCGCGCGGGAGCCGGTAGAGCCGTTGCCCAAGAAAATCTCCAAGATGACCCTCTATGCCGCGGGTGTGGCCTTCCTCCTGGGGGTTGTCCTGGCCTTTGTGCTGGAATTCTTGGAGCAGATTTCGGGGAGACGAGTTGTCTCCCCCCGGACGGAGGGCCCATGAGCCCAACGCGGGTCCTTTACGTGGACCTGGCCCCGACACCGGCCGGGTCTGTGGTCAGCCTGCGCTACCTTCTCCGTGAATTGGACCACTCTCGCTATCAACCCGTTGTCCTTCTCTCCTCCCAGAATCGGGCGGTCTCCTGGTTCCGCGACATGGACTTGCCCGTGTACACCATCCCCAGTCGGCAGGGACAAGGGGTAGCCTTTGGCCCGCGGGTGGACGCGTGGCGGCAGGGTGGTCTGGGAGAATGGATGCGATCCCATCCCCGCGCGGCCCGCATTTGGCACACGGGCGGCGCGCTGCTCCGCTGGCGGCGCAAACTCTGGCCCGAAGCCCAACGCATCTACCAGGTTATCGCCCGGGTCCAGCCCGACCTCGTCCACTTCAACGCGGAATTGGTCGTCAACCGCGCGGGTCTCCTCGCCGCGTACATGGCCCATGTGCCCGCAATCTGCCACGTGCGCGGGTGGGAGGCGTGGGATGTGTGGGACCGGTTGTTGGCCCGCACAGTGAAGGCGTTCATCTGCAATTCCCGGGCCGTGGCCGAACCGCTGCGCCGCATGGGCGTCCCGGACCACAAACTCCACGTCATCTACAACGGCGTCATCCTCGAAGACATCCCCACCGAGCCCGACCCCGCGCTGTACCGGGAATTGGGGCTTTCGCGGGACGACCCGATAGTCGGGATGGTGGGGCGGCTGGTGGACTGGAAGGGGCATCCCGTGTTCCTGCGAGCTCTGGCCCGGGTGGCCCAGGAGTTCCCCCGCGTCCAGGGGTTGGTGGTGGGCGCGGTGGAGATCACGGATCCCCATTACCTGGACACGCTGCAAGATCTGGCCCGCTCGTTGGGCATTGGCTCCCGGGTCCACTTCGTCGGGCACCGGGACGATGTGCTGCGGCTCTACGCGCTCATGGATGTGCTGGTCCACGCGTCCGTGCGGGACGAGCCCTTCGGCCGGGTGCTCATCGAGGGAATGGCCGCGGCCCGTCCGGTGGTGGCCACCCGAGGCGGAGGGACGCCGGAAATCGTGCGCCACGGGGAGACGGGGTTCCTCGTACCCCAGGGGGACGCGGACGCACTGGCCCACGCCATTCTCACCCTGCTGCGCGATCCTGAACGGGCCCGACAGATGGGCGCGCGCGGGCGAGAAGTGGTCGCCCGGCACTTCCGGGCCGATGAAGGCGTCCGCCGGGTGGAATCGGTCTACGAGGAGGTTTTGGGACAGAGGGGGAGGGTGGGATGAGCACGTACGCGCGTTCTCCCAGGTGGTCCGGCCGACTTCCTTCCCTTTTCTCCTACCTGGTGCAGGGAGGGATGACGCTGGTGTTGGGCATGTGGCTGGTGCACGCGCTCACCCACCGGGGGTGGGAGCAGATCGTCGCGGTCATCGTCCAGGCCTTTGTGGTGGTCACCGCGCTCTTCGACCCCCTCTTAGCTCTTGTGGCCGGGCTGATCCTCGCTCCCTTCGCCCCCTTCTGGCATTTTGACATTTCCTTGGGCGCGGGCGTGCCCGATCTCAGCCTGATCCGGGTGATGGTCCTGACCACGGGGTTCATCATTCTGGCGCGCCTGACCCTGGGCAAGTACACGCTTCCCCCCTTCGGTTGGGTAGAGGTGGGAATGCTCCTCTTTGTGGGGAGTATGGTGCTGGCCACCCGCATGGCCTTGAAAGGGCCCATTTACGCGCTCCAGACCGTGTTCGATGCCTACATCATCCCCTTCAGCATGTACCTGATGGCCCGAATTCTGGTGACGGACCGGGAGCGGTTGCGGGTGCTCCTCTACGGCTTGCTCTTCATCGGGGTGATGATCGCGGTGGTCGTCTTCCTGGAGGCCTGGGCCGGCCTGATGGCCTTTTACCCCTGGGGTCGTCCGGGACTTTACTCCCCCTCCCTCAAACGTATCACCAGCTTCTTCGGCAACCCGGTGTACCACGCGATGATCTTCGCGGTCCTCCTGCCCCTTTTCGTGTACTTCTACGAAGTGGCCGAGGTGCGATGGCAGGGGTGGCTCTTCCTGGCCGGAGGGGGCGTGGTGTTGGGCGCGATGAGTATTCTCTACACCCGAGCCGGTTACCTGGCCACCTTCATCAGCCTGTTGCTGTTGGCCATCCCCTTCCCCCGCTGGCGACGGTGGTTTTGGCCGGGTTTCCTGATGGGACTTATCCTGTTGGTGGTCTTCTGGCAACGGGTGTCCCATTCGGCCCTGTTTGTGGAGCGGTTGACTTACACCACATCCGTGGAAGCCCGAACCCGGTCCATGGAGGTGGCCTGGCAGTTCTGGAAGGAGTCCCCCATCTTCGGCATCGGGTATCCGAACTACGGAATCCTGGCCCTGCAGAGGGGGTATCTCCGCCGCATCGACGATAAGTGGATTCCCACACCCCACAACACTTTCCTGGGCATCCTCTCCCAAGCGGGCATCCTCGCGCTGGTGGGATATGGAATCATGCTCTGGAACATCGGACGGGAGTTGTTGGGCTATTTCCGCCGCTGGCGCACCCGTACCACGCCCGCGGTCCACCGCGCGTATCTGGCCTGGGCCACCTTCTCTTCCTTCATCGCTTACCTGACCATTATCTCCACCATCGACGCGGATCCGGCCCAGTACAGCAACATGGTCTTCTACACCCTCCTGGGCGGGGTGCTGGGCTACCTGGCCCGGGAATCCGTGCGGCCGGGGGAGGTGATGTGATGCGGGTGGCCATGCTGGGGTTGTACCCCGTGGACCCGGAGCATGTGTTGGGCGGGGTGGAAGCTGTCACCTATTTGCTCACCCAAGCGCTGGTGCGCCTGCCCCAGATGGATGTCCACATGTTCACCCTGCGCAGCGATGTCGCGTCCCCTCAGATCTTGGAACGGGATGGGGTGGTCGTGCATCTCCTCCCCCAGCCCCGCTTTTCCCGGCTCATGTGGCATCGGGAGGGGATGCGGCGGCTTCTTCAGGAGGTGACACGTTGGGGACCGGACGTGGTGCACGCGCACGGCACCGATGTTTACGCGGGGGCAGCCGTGCGTGCGCCTTTCCCCCATGTCATCACGGTCCACGGGATCATGGCCCGGGAGGCAGGCACTGTGTGGGGATGGCGGCGCCGTCTGGCCCGGGAGGTGGACCGTTGGTTCGAGCGGTGGGTTCTGGCCCAGGCCCGGGAGGTCATTGCCATCAGCCCGTACGTGCGGGAGGCTTATCCCTGGCTGCGCACCCGCTTTCATTTCGTGGAGAACCCGGTGGATCCCGTTTACTTCCGAGCTCCGGAGGACCGGGTGGTGGCCGGACGCGTCCTCTGCGTGGCCCGGGTAATCCCGCGCAAGGACATTTTGACCCTCATCCGCGCTTTTGACCGCGTGGCCCGGGCCCATCCGTCCGCCCAATTGCACATCGCGGGGGAGGAGCATTCCTTTCCCGAGTACGCGCGCGCGTGCCGGGCCGAGGTCACGGCCCGGGGCTTAGGGGATCGCGTGCGTTTCCTGGGTCCCTTGGACCGAGAGGCTCTGCTGCAGGAGTACGCGGCCGCGCAGGTCCTTGCCCTGACATCGGTGCAGGAGACCGCGCCGGTGGTCATCGCGGAGGCCATGGCCGCGTCGACCCCTGTGGTGGCGACCCACGTGGGCGGGGTGCCCTATATGGTGCGGGAGGGGGAGACCGGGTGGCTGGTCCCCCCGGGAGATGTGGAAGCGCTCGCGCGGGCGCTGGGTCAGGCCCTGGAGGACCCGGCCCGGTGCCGGGAGATGGGGCGCCGGGCTCGGACGGAGGCGCAGCATCGTTTCCATCCCCAGGTTGTGGCCTCTCGCCATCGGGACATCTATGCTAAAATTCTGGGATGAGACGCTGATGGGACAAAACCCGACAGCCCTTTGGAGAAGAGGAGGGTTTTCCCCTCACCGCGCATGGCAAAACACGAATATTTGGCTCTGTCGGACAGTCAGGATGAAATGAGCGAACCGTATATGTTTTTCCCGGACCCCCATTTGGAGGACCGGGATTTACGGGTTCTGGTGGTGGCAAACTTGTATCCCCACCCCGGGGCCGAGGATTTTGGCACCTTTGTATACGATGAGGTGCGCGCGCTGCGCTCCTTGGGTGTGGGCGTGGATGTGTTCTACGTGAACGGCCGAGCCCGACGTCGGCACTATGTGCAGGCGTTGCCCGGATATTGGCAGCATCTGCGGGCCCGCCCTTATCACCTGGTCCACGCACATTACGCGCTCAGCGGCGTGGTCGCGCGGTTCCAATGGCGCTTGCCCCTGGTCATCACTTTCCACGGGAGTGAGGTGGCCATCTCCTTCACCGCACCTTTGTCCAAAATCCTGGCCCGACTGGCGGACGGGGTGATAGTGACCAGTCGCTGGGTGGCCCAGCAGTTGGGCCAGCCCGTGGATGCCATTATCCCCCCGGGGGTGGATTTGGACCTGTTCCGGCCGATGGACCGGGCCGACGCGCGGCGGGCGTTGGGTTTACCCCAGGAGGGGTACATCGTCCTCTACGCGGGACAGATGCGCCCGGACAAACGGGTGTGGGTCATTGAAGACGCGGTGACCCGCCTCCAGAAGGCCGGATGGCCGGTCCGCTTTGTAGCTGCGACCGGGGAGCCCCATCACCGGGTTCCCCTCTACATGAACGCGGCGGATGTGCTGGTCCTGGTCTCTGAGGCCGAAGGTTCCCCCATGGTCATCAAAGAGGCCATGGCCTGTAATCTCCCCATCGTGGCAAAAGATGTGGGGGATGTGCGGGAGGTGATAGGGGATACCCCCGGCTGTTTCATCTGCGACGGCAGTGTAGAGGGCACGGCGCAGGCCATCGAGCAGGCCTTGCGCTTCGGTCGCCGGACGAACGGCCGTGAGCGAGTCCGACACCTTTCCCTGGAAGCATCGGCCCGCCGCGTGCGGGAAGTGTATGAGGAAACGATTAATGAGTAACGATTGACGATGAACGATTAAGGGGAGGTTGGGTGAAGGGCGAGGTTGGCCGGGATGGGTGAGGTCTAACGCATAACGAGTAACGAGTAAAAGGGCGGGAGACCATCATGGACCGTGCGGGGCGATTCTCGGCCGTTCACGAGCGGTAGGGGCACACGGCAGTGCGCCCATCCAGAGCCCCCGCAGGGGGCGTTCCAAAACGATTAACGATTAATGAGTAACGATTAAAGGGGTTGGCGGGAGACCATCATGGACCGTGCGGGGCGATTCTCGGCCGGTTATGGACTTCCGCCCGTATCCCACACAACGCCCTTGGCCCCCTCCTCTCTCCCAGCATTGGGAGAGAGGAGGGGCGAAATGCCTGGGATCTTTCCTCGCCAACCCCCAAGGGGTGGAGTGAGGGCCAAAAGAGCCCCCGCAGGGGGCTTCCCACTTTTAGCCCGGGGGTTTAGCCCCGGGCGGTGGCGCATGACCACATATCGCCGTTCACGAACGGTCAGGGCGCATGGGCGTGTGCCCCCCTTAATCGTCAATCGTTACTCATTACGAACCCATGCCCGTCCGCCGCCGGGGTACGACCGAGTTTTGCCCGTTAATCAGCCCTGGTGGTTCAGCCCCGGGCGTTCGCACATGGCCACCCATCGTGGGCCGTGGGGCACCTCTGATTAAAACGCGGAGCGAGGAATGACAGAAGGAAAAGAACTCCGGGTGTTGGTGATTTTGGGAGAAGGGGGACATACGGTGGAGATGATCCGGCTGGTGGATTTGCTAGGGCCGGTGTATCGCTACGCGTACGTGGTGGTCAAAGAGGAATCCCTGAGCGAACAAAAAATCCGCATCCCAGGCCCCATCTACCGCATCAACCGGCCCCAGTGGAAAGTGGAGCCTCGGTGGAAAGTGGCCCTGCGCTACGTGCGGCTCACCTGGCAGTCCATGTGGATTCTGGCCCGAGCACGCCCCCAGGTCATCCTGCAATCCGGGCCGGGATTGGCCGTGCCCCTTTCCCTGCTGGGCAAACTGCTAGGCGCTCGGGTCATTTACGTGGAGAACGGCGCCCGGGTCCGACATCCTTCCCTCACCGGCCGGATCATGTACCGCTTCGCGGACTTGTTCTTTGTCCAGTGGCCCGAATTGCAGGAGCACGTGTTCCCCAACGCGATCTACGCGGGCATGTTGCACGGAGGACTTGGGTCTTCCGAAAAAGGCGATGGGGCATAGGATGGCCCCGTCCTGCAAAGGCTGACCGAACAGGAGGTGCTGTGAAACATTTGCCCAAGGACCCTATCATTTTCGTCACAGTCGGCTCAGGTGACTTCGACCCCCTTATCCGCGCGGTCGATGACCTGGCGCCGTCCCTGGACCTCCCTGTGGTCGCCCAAATCGGCATCGGGCGCTACGAGCCGCGCCACATCCAATGGTTCCGCCTGGCCCCCTCCCTGGAACCCTATTACGAGCGGGCCGCGCTGGTCATCGCACACGGGGGCATCGGGGTCACTATGGAAGTCCTGTACCGGAAGATCCCCCTGGTCAGTGTGGACAACCCGGACCGGCCGGACCAGCACCAGGAGGATCTTCTCTCCTATTTGAGCGAGAAGGGCCATCTCATCTGGTGCCGCGATCTCTCCCGCTTGGGCGAGGCCATCCACCGGGCCCGCACCGAGCCGCTGGTGCCCTTCACCCCACCGCCCCTGGCCCTCCACTTGATCGTCCGGGAGTACCTGGAAACCCTGGCCCGCGGGGGAGATGTGGAAGCCGTCGCCCGACGATATCGGGGCAAACATGTTCGACCGGAGGATGTGCATGGGATACCTTGAGCATGTCCGAACATCCAAAGGACTGAGCACGGCTTGGCGTCGGGCCCGAGCCCTGGTGCAACAGGTGGGGCCCACAACTCAACGCATGAACCGCACGCTGGACGCGTATCTCTCCCTTCTGGATGCATTCCACATTCATCCCACCTTCCCCACCCCGGCCGCGGTCGTCCACGCTCATCCTTCCACCACGCGGGAGCTCCGCTCGCGCGGGGTGGAAATCGCGGTGCACGGGTACCACCACGTGGATTACACAACCCTTTCCCCCGCGGAACAGGAAGTCCACATAGAGAAAGCCGTAACCTACTTCCGGGAACAGGGGCTGCCCCTCATCGGATTCCGGGCCCCCTACCTGCGGTGGAACACATCCCTTCTCGATGTGCTGGCCCGACACCGCTTTGTGTACGACAGCAGTTTGTCCGTGTACTGGGACGTGGTGGACATGCCCATCCCGCCGGATGCCCACGCGCGCTTGCAGCGGGTGGTGCACTTTTACCGAGCCCAGGACGCTGCAAGCGAACCGGTACTCCCTTCCTGGCACGGGAATCTGCTCCTCCTGCCCGTCAGTTTGCCGGATGATGAGATTTTGGTGGACCGCCTGGGGCTCTCGGGGGAGGCGGTGGGCCGGGTGTGGTCGCGCATCCTCGCCCGGACACATGAACAGGGGGAGTTGTTCGTGCTCCAATTGCATCCGGAACGTTTTGGCGCCTGCCGTGACGGGTTGGCCCACCTCCTGCAGGAAGCCCAGGCCCTTTCCCCGCCCGTGTGGATAGCCCCACTGGAGGAGATAGCCCGTTGGTGGCGCAGCCGGACTCAACTGAGTTTGACGCTGCGCGCGGCAGGGCCCCACACGTGGGAACTCGCCATCCCCAACGCCCAACGCGTGGGTTTGTTGGTGCGAGGTGTGCGCACGGAACCGGCCAGCACACAGTGGATGGGCGAATGGCAATGGGTGAGCCATCCACGCGTGCGGATCCACAGCCCGGCCCGTCCGACCGTCGGGTTGGGGCCCCAGGTGCCCCCGGATTTGGCCCGGTACGTGCGGGATCTGGGCTATCTGACCGAACCTGTAACGGCCGAACACGTTATCGTGCTGGAGGAGTCCGAAGGGGACGCGGCAGCCCGCGCGCGTGTGCGGGCCCAGTTGGAGGAGAGTCGAGTGCCCTTGATTCGCGTCAATCCTTGGCCGGGGAATTCCCGCAGCGCGTTGGCAGTCACGGGCGATTTGGATGTGCTGACCTGGTGGGATTTTCTCGCCCGCCTATTCCTGGCATAAGGGGGAAGCATGGCATCCTGGTCCGTTGTCCGAGAACTCCCACTCGCCCGCTGGCAGGACTTTCTCGAGCGTGAGGAGCACGCGAACATCTATCACACGCCCGAGATGGTCCAGGTCTTTGCCCGCGTGCCGGGCCACACAGCTCATGTGTGGGCTGCCGTGGACGCGACGGGAACGCCGGCCGCGCTCTTCACGCCGGTGCTCATCACCTTGCGAGGGGGGCTGTTGCGGGGCTGGACCACGCGGGCCGTGGCCTACGGTGGGTTCCTGGCCGAGGAGGGGCAACGGGGGATGGATGCGTTGGCGGCTCTGTTGCACGCGTACCGTGAGCAGGTGCGTGTTCCCCTGTTCACGGAATTGCGGCACATGCACGACCCGAGTCCGTGGCAGGATGTGCTGCGGGCAAGTGGATACCGCTGGGAGCCCCATCTCAACTTCCTTCTCCCCCTGCACGAGGGGGAGGACGCGCTCTGGCGGCGTTTGAACCGGACGGCTCGCAAGAATGTGCGCAAGGCCGAGCGGGAAGGGGTGACTGTGCGGGCTGTGGAGCGCCGGGAGGATGTGGCCGTGTGTTATGATTTCCTGTCTCAGGTGTACACCCGTGCCCGCATTCCCCTGGCTCCCCGGGAGCTTTTCTTCGCGGCTTTCGACATCCTGGTTCCCCGGAAGATGGCCTATTTCTGGCTGGCCTATCACGAGGGGCATCCCATTGCCACCCGTATTACCTTGGCCTATAAGGGCACGTTGGTGGACTGGTACGGCGGCGCCGCAAGCGCAGCCCGCAACCTGCGTCCTGATGATTATCTGGTGTGGCACGTGTTGCGTTGGGGAGCAGCACAGGGATATCACACCTTTGACTTCGGAGGCGCGGGGCATCCGGACACACATCACGGCATCCGGCGTTTCAAGGCCAAGTTCGGCGGGGAGCAGGTCAACTACGGCCGGAGCACGTACGTACACCACCCATGGCGCCTGCGTCTCAGCCAATGGGCATATGAGAAATGGAGGAGGATGGGGAGTAAGTAACGATTGACGATGAATGAGTAACGATTAAGGGGGTTGGCTGGAGGGCGAGGTTGGCCGGGATGGGCGAAGAGCCTAACGCATGACGAGTAACGATTAACGATTGACGATTAAAGGGTCGGCCCCGGGTCGGAATCGGCCGGAAGGGGTAAGAATTAGGACGATTAACAAGTAAGAGGGGCGGGAGCGCCCATCTCGGCTCGTCTGTGGCGATGCTCGGCCAGTCATGTTTCTAGCCCGGGGGTTCAGCCCCGGGCGACCGGACATGACCACATATCACCGTCCACGAA
>JAADDB010000016.1 GCA_013154135.1 Chloroflexota bacterium | reverse complement strand
CTTCCGGCCAACGTGTCCTCGTCCCGAAGGGACGGCTCCTGTTGAGCAGGCGGATTTATCCGGCTGCTCAACAGGGCGCACGGCCGGGCGCCCCTACCATTCGTAAACGGCGATGTGTGGTCATGCCTGTTCGCCCGGGGCTGAACCCCCGGGCTAAATTCGGGAAGCCCCCTCCGGGGGCTCTGGATGGGGGCACTGCCGTGCGCCCCTACCGCTCGTGAACGGCCGAGAATCGCCACAAACGGCCCACGATGGGCCTCCCGCCCCTTTTACTCGTCAGGCTCTCCGTTTATCCAAGCCAACCTTATCCTTCAACCGATTTCCCCTTCATCGTTAATCGTCAATCGTTACTCGTTATGCGTTAGGCTCTTCGCCCATCCCGGCCGATCCTGACTTCCCGCCAACCCCTTTTAATCGTCAATCGTCAATCGTTACTCGTTACTCATCCCCCCACCTTCACCACCCCCAAAGGCATGGGTTCCCGGACGGGATTTTCCCCTTTCCACATCTGAATTTGCAACCCGTACGTGCCGGGTTTGACCGTGGGCGGGATGTAGAGGTCGAATTCCCCCCGCACCACTTCCCCCGCGGTCCATTGAGGCGTGGGATAGGTGGGCCCCGCGGGATCGTCCGTCACACTGGCCACCACGTTCCCCCACCCGTCCACCAGGGATAGGGTGACCCGCCATCGGGCTTGGGGCCGACGAAGCGCCTTCCAGAACAACGTCACGTGGAGAAAATCCCCGGGGCGCAACGGAGTCTCAGGCGCGTGGGCATACCCCCGCTTGTAGCGGTTGTACCCCAACAGCTCGATAGGCCCCCACCGCTCCTTCACCCAATGCCGAATGGGCAACACATCCTCGGGGGGAGGAGTGGACGGCCGCATTACGCGAATGCGTGTGGGCAATTCCACGAAATCCCCCCGCTTCTCCCCCCACACAACGGGCAAGCGCTCACCCGTTTGGGCATCGTACATCCCAGTAATAAGCCGGTACGACCCGGGCGGAGTCCCCAAGGGGATCAACACCCCATAGTGATCCTCCACGCGCTCCCCCGGCTGCCATCGATCCGTGGGCGAACTCCCGCCCAAGGGCTCCGAATCCCGCTGCGCGATGAGCCGGTCATTGGGCCCGAGCACTTGGACGAACACCTTGTACCGTCGCTGGGGGGAACGCAACACCTTCCACACCAGACTCACCTGCACCACATCCCCGGGATGCACCTCCGGGTTCAACAGCGCAAACCGCTCCAGAGTCACCACCTCCCCCAGTCGAGCGCCCACATCCGCGATGAGGGCGCTTTCCGACAAGGGCCGTGGCGTCGCGTAGATGAGAAAACGCACATGCCCCCGCCACACATCCAACGCCTTATAAGTGTGGGAATCGAGCCACTGCTCTACCACCCCCTCGGGATCGCTCTCCCCCGTCGCCCAGAGGAGGACGAAGAGGGTGTGATGAGTGCGCGCGATGTCCGTCAACCGGGAGATAACCCGCGACGGGTTCGGGGGACGCTCCAGGGGCAGGGGATACACGGCCGGCAGGTGGGGATCTTCCTGGACCCCGGCCTCTGGGATGTCCTTCCGCAGGTCGCACCCGGGATAGTAGTAACAGAACACGTCCCATTGGCCGGGCGCGTTCAGGATCACCGCATCATCCCCGGTTCCAACGGCCTGAATGTAACGCACCATGCCCCGATAATCGTCCCGGACCTGGGAGGGATGGGTGTAGTAGAAGAGGAGGGTTCGGCCCTGGAGCAGGAGAAGGAGAATCAGGGTAAACGCGGCCCACGCCCACGCGCCCACACGGAAACGGCGAGGGGCCTTTTGCCAGGCCTCGGCCGGCGCGAGAATGCCCCGGGCCAGGAGGATGAGGAAGGGTGGAAGGCCGATGAGCAGGAACTTGAGATACGCGGGCCGGAATAAGTGCAGAAGGCCCAACAGGAGCAAAGGTGTCCCCAGCCAGGCCAGGGGAAGTCCCCAACTGAGCCAGTGAGGACGCCGGTACCCGATGCGGGTCCAACGGCGCCACGGCCACAGAGCCACCAACAACAGGGCCATCCACACCCACAGCCAGGGCTGATTTCCCTTCACCTCCAGCGGCCCCCAGGCCCACATGCGCAACGCGGCCAACACCCCTTCCTCCAGGGAGAGCACATCCTGGGGATGGGGCCACGCGCGCACGCGCGCCAACGCCACAGGAAGCCAAGGCATGAAAAGGGCCAACGCGGCCAGGTGATCCGCGAGAAACCGGATGACCCGAGGCATCACAGGGATGGTCCGCCGCGTCGTCCAGACCCACAGGAGGTACAACCCGGCCAAGGTGAGGGGAATCACCGGGAACGCGTAATGCGTCCACAGGCCCGCGGCAATGGCCAACGCGTACACCCCATCCCAAAAGCCCAACTGAAGAGCCGGGTGTTGCGGAGATGTACGCCGTCCCCCTCTCCGGGCCCGCCCTTCCTCCAGGATGAGCCGCATCAACGCGTACGCGGCCAGCGTGCCCCAAAGGGTGAGGAGCATGTACATGCGAGCTTCCTGGGCGTAGTACACCAACAGGGGGTGAAACGCGGCCAGAACGCCCACCACCCACGCGGTCGTTCGTCCCCAGAGGACGCGAGCCAACGCCCACACGAGCAGAACCACGCCGATGCCCGCCAGCGCGGACAGGCTGCGCAGGCCCCACTCGCCGGTGCCGAACACACGAGTCCAGCCGTGCAGTAGGATGTAATAGAGGGGAGGATGGATGTCCATCGCGGCCCGGCGGATGATCTCGGGCAGAGGGCGGAGCGCTTGGGCCGCGCTGTTACCCTCGTCTGCCCACAGGCTGGGCCTGGAAATATGGTACAGAGTGGTGAACAGAGCCACCACCAACAGGGGAAGCCACTCGGCTACCGTGCGAACACGCTCCCCCAAAGGGGTGGATGTCCCCCCTGTGCCCCCGGCTGTATCCCTTGACGTTCCCTGTGGCTTATCCACTGGACCTCCGTTGAGGCGGTTGGCTCACGAGTAACGATTGACGATGAAGAGGGTAGCTGCCCTTTCCACGCGAGCACCGTTGCGTGACCGGTTCTGTCAGCCAATGAGCGCACGAAGATAGGGATTGTACAGCCGTTCCCGACCGACGGTGGTGAAAAGACCGTGACCGGGCAACAACTCCATCTCATCGGGCAAGGGCAGGATGACCCGACGCAGACTCTCCATCAACGTCTCATAGTCCCCACCCGGAATGTCCGTGCGCCCCACGGAACTGGCAAAGATGAGATCCCCCACATACGCCCGTTTGTGTTCCCAATCCAAAAACGTGACCGACCCGGGCGAATGTCCCGGCGTGTGAGCGACCTCCAGGTGAATACACCCCAAACGGAAGGGCTCCCCCGGAACCAGGTGCGCATCCACCCGGGGCATCTCCCCCGGATCATATCCCAGCCACCGGCGCACCCAGTCCCGTTGCCCCTGCAAAACGGGCTCATCCGCCGGGTGGAGGTAAAAGGGCACATCCTCCCCCTCGCGCAGCGGGTCCACCCCCAGGATATGGTCGAAATGTGCGTGGGTGGCCAGAATCGCGCGCAGTCGGAGCCCGTGCCGGGCCAGCACAGCCCGGATGGCCTGGGGATGCCCACCCGGGTCGATCACCACCGCGTCCCGGGTATCCTCACACCCCAGGATGAAGCAGTTGACCTGGAGAGGCCCGACCACCACATGTTCCCAGATCATCGCGCACCACCTTCACGTTCCCCCGAAATAGCCTGAGCAGGTGGGACAGGAAAGCGTTCCCGCAGCGCACGAGCCACCTGCGGGGGCACCATCTTCTCGATATCCCCACCCAAACTGGCCACTTCTTTGACAATGGTGGAGCTGAGAAACGCGAACTCAATGCGTGTCATCAAGCACACCACCTCGATCTCCGGGGCCAACTCCCGGTTCGTCAGGGCCAGCTGGAGTTCCCATTCGAAATCGGAGATCGCGCGAAGGCCACGCACAATGACTTGGGCCCCCAAACGCCGGGCCAGCGTGACGGTCAGCTCGTGATACGCGAGAACCGTCACGTTCTCCAAATCCGCCAAAGCCTCCCGAGCCAGGGCCACCCGCTCCTCCGCGGAGAAGAGAAGCCGTTTGTTCGGCTTGGCATACACGGCAAAGTACACGTGGTCAAATAGCTTCGCGGCCCGTCGGGTGATATCCACATGCCCAAAGTGAATGGGGTCAAACGACCCGGGATAGATAGCAATCGTCATGGAACGCTCCCTTGGGGAATCAATCGCTGCCCCGCCTTCGGCCTAGCTCAGATCCGTCTCCCGTTCCCAGAACGCGCGCACCCGCTGGGCCAGAGGTCGATGCTCCGGCCGTCGCAGTTCGGGGTCCTCCTCGTACAAGCGGCGTGCGACCTTGCGCGCGGCCTCCAGAATCCGCGTGTCGCTCAGGCGGGCCAGACGAAGGGGGGGCAACCCGCTCTGGCGGGTGCCGAAGAAATCCCCGGGGCCCCGGAGCTCCAGGTCCTTCTCTGCCAGCTTGAACCCATCGTGGATCTGCTCCATCGCGCGCAACCGTTCCACCGCCTCCGGGGTCGCGCCCTCGGAGATGAGGATGCAGTAGGACTTGTGTTCCCCCCGGCCGACCCGGCCCCGAAACTGGTGAAGCTGGGCCAAGCCGAACCGTTCCGCGGACTCGATCATGATCACCGATGCGTTGGGCACATCAATGCCCACTTCCACCACCGATGTGGAGACGAGGATATCCAGCTCCCCCGCGGCAAAGGCCCGCATGATGCGGTCCTTCTCCTCCCCCTTAAGCCGTCCATGTAGCAGGCCCAGGCGGAAGCGGGGGAACACTTCCTTTTGTAGACGCCGGAACGCGTTGACCGCGGCCTTCTCCTCCGCGTCCTCATCCTCCCCTTCGACCAGGGGGTAGATGATGAAGGCCTGGCGTCCCTCCTCGATCTGCCGTTTGATGAACGCGTAGGCCCGTTCCCGTTCCGTGGGCTTCAACCAGCGGGTGAGGACGGGTTGGCGCCCGGGGGGGAGTTCGTCGATGACCGAAAGGTCCAGGTCGCCGTACAGGGTCAGGGCCAGAGTGCGCGGGATAGGGGTGGCACTCATAACCAGCAGATGGGGATGATGTCCTTTGGAGCGGAGAGCCGCGCGCTGTTCCACCCCGAAGCGATGTTGCTCATCCACAATGCCCAGGGCCAGACGGTGAAAGGCCACATCCGACTGGATGAGCGCGTGGGTTCCCACCACAATGTGGACCCGGCCGGCCGCGATGTCCTCGAGAAGCGCGTCCCGCTCCTTGCCCCGCACACGCCCGGTCAGCAGTGCAACGCGGAGCGGCTCCCCGTCGGGCAGGGTGAGTTCGCCCAGCAATTTTTGGAGATTGCGGTAATGCTGTTCGGCCAGGATCTCGGTGGGGGCCATGAGCGCGGCTTGCGCCCGGTTGCACGCGGCAATCCACATGGCCGCGGCTGCCACCACCGTCTTCCCGGACCCCACGTCCCCTTGGAGGAGGCGACTCATGGGCGCGGGCTGTTGGATATCGTCCAGGATGTCCTGCAGCGCGCGCTCCTGGGCCCGGGTGAGCTGGAAGGGCAGTTGTGCGAAGAAGGTGTCCAGCCAGGTCTTGTGCACCTCCAACGGGATGCCCGGTCGGGAACGCCACAGGTGTCGTTGCCGGAGGATACCCAGTTGGAGGAAGAGGAGTTCGTCGAAGATGAGACGACGCCGTGCGGCCTGGAGCTTTTCCTCGCTCTCCGGGAAGTGAATGTGCTGGTAGGCCTCGCTCAGGGGCATGAGCCCCCATTCCTCCCGGATGCTTTCGGGCAGGTAATCCTCCAGGCGAGGGGCCCACGCGTCCACCGTCCGTTTGATCAGGCGGCGGAGCCAGCGTTGGCTCATGTTCTTGGTCAAGGGGTACACGGGCACCAGGCGGCCCGTGTTGATGAGTTCCCGGTCCACCGGTTCCCATTCCGGGTTCATCATGACCAGACGCCCCAGGTACGCGTCCACTTTGCCGCTGAACGCGTAGGTCTTCCCCCGGGTCAGTTGACGGATGACATAGGGGTTGAACCAGGTGGCCTGGATGCTGCCGCTCGCGTCGCTGACAATGGCGTGGACGAGAGTCTTCCCGCCCCGTGTCTTCCGCTGTCCGAAGTCCCACACGTTGCCGATGATGGTGACTTGTTCTCCCACCCGAAGTTGTCCGATGGGCTTGAGGGTGGCGTAGTTCACGTACCGCCGGGGAAAGTGTTGAAGCAGGTCCCCCACGGTCCGGATGCCCAGTTTCTGCAGCCGTTTGGCGTGGACCGGCCCCACACCCGGCAACTGGGTGACAGGGGCGTCCAAGCCGGTGTCCGGAGGCGCTTCGGGGACGGCCCGCCGCGCGGTGGGCCGCGTGGGTTCCTGGACGGGAGTGGGCATGGGGGGGGCAGGGGGTGGTTCGGGTTTGGCCGCGCGGCCCCGCCGCCCTTCGACCTGTTCGAAGGCTTCGGGCACGTTGTCCCGCACCCGCCGCAGGATTTCTTCTATTACGGCCTTACGTGTTTCCTGGTCCGGGATCGCGGTGTACCCGATGAGGAGGGCCGTGATATCCCGGGCCAGAGCAGCCTGCTGGCTGTTCCGGGCCAGGGCTTGGGCTTCCTTTTCCCATTCTGTAGCGAATCGGGCCATCCCGCCGATGACCGCGCGGTCATGATAGCCCTGTTGTTGTTCTAATTTGAGTATTTTGACCAGCTTGACATACGGATCAACCGGTGCGTTCATCTTTACCAACCTTCTCCCTGATAAGCCTGAAAGCCTATATGCTGATTGACTTACGAAATAGAGAGTTTTTGATGGGTGCCGGGGCTCTAAGAGGGTACATGACCGGCCGAGCATCGCCCCGCACGGCCCACAATGGGCACCCCTGCCCTTTTACTCGTTATACACCCTTCCCAACTCGCCAATCTCGCCCTTCACCCATCCCCCCTTAATCGTTACTCATTAATCGTCAATCGTTACTCCCTCCCCCTTCCATCAAATCGGCGGTTCTGGTTCGCCCTCGTAGACCATGACGCCCAGGGCCTTGGGCCCAATGTGGGCAGCCAAGGTCGGGCTGTAGGTGATGATGGGAAATTCCCGGTCCTCGAACACCATCTCCAACCGTTCCAGCAGGGAGGCCGTGAGATCGTCCATGCCGTATTGAACCACCGCGAGTTCCTCGATGTGGAGGAATTCCACGATGAAATCCATGAGCTTGTCAATCCCCTGTTCCCACTTGAGCACCTTCTCCACCGGGATGAGCTCCCCGTCCTCCATGGTGAGGATGGGCTTGATCTCCAGCATGGTGCCCAGCACACGCTGGGCCGGGCCCACGCGACCGTACGCTTCCAGGTAATCCAGGCGGTCCATGAGGAATTGGGCGTAAATGTGGGGGATGAGGGCTCGCACCCGGCGCACCACGTCGGGCGGGGCGAGTCCGGCTTCGATGGCCTCCACCGCCTTGCGCACCAGAATGCCCTGGCCGAAGCCGATGGTCTGCGTGTCCACCACCCAAAAGCGCGCCCGGCCGAAGACCTCGTTGACGGCTTCGCGCGCGTGGACATACGTTTGGCTCAGCCGCGCGGAGTGGGTGAGCACGAGGATGTACGGGTACTCGCGGACCAATTTCTGGTACAGGTGAACCCAGTCTTTCTTAGATGGAGGGATAATGCGCGGCAGTTCCTGGGAACGGCTTAACCGTCGCAAGAACTCGTGATGCTCGATATCCACTCCCTCCCTGTACCGTTTTCCCTCCAGCTCCAACGTGACGGGCATGATATCCACCTTGTGCTGGCGAAGGAACGTGTCCGGCAGGTAGACTGCACTGTCCGTGACCACGTGAAATTTCCCTGTCATTGTAAGTACCCTTTCTGATAGACTGACAAAACCCGGAGTCCCTGGGCTGCGGTCGGAACCAAAGCCTAGCGAGTAACGATTGACAAGGAACGAGCCTTTGCTCGTTCCTTGTTAGCCACACACCTCACCCTTCCCAACCCGCCAACCACCCCCTCATCGTTACCCGTCAATCGTTCCTCCCCACCTCCTACTCCACAGCCAAGATGTAGGGGTAATGGGGTTGACCGCCGTGCAGGACCTCGATCTCCTGGTCCGGGAAAGCTTCCTGGATCCGCTGGGCCAGGGCGTGAGCTTCTTCCTCACTCACGCCCTCACCGAAGTACAGGGTGATGAGTTCGAACTCCTCGGCTCCCATGCGACGGAGCAAGTCCAACACGACTTCCTCCAAATCCGAGCCACGGGTGACGAGTTTACCGTCGGCCAGGCCGATAATGTCCCCTTTGCGCACCTGGATGTGGTCGAAGGCCGCGTCGTTGACCGCGGTGGTGACGCTGCCCGTGAGGACATTCTCCAGCGCGGCCCGCATGTTCTCTGCATTTTCGTCCAGGTTGCCTTCCGGGTCAAACGCCAACATGGCCGCGATGCCCTGGGGCACGGTGCGGCTGGGGATAACCCGGACTGTTTTGTCGCTCAGTTGCGCGGCCTGTTCGGCCGCGAGGATGACGTTTTTGTTGTTGGGCAGGAGGATGACTTCTTCCTGGGGCACTCCGTCAATGGCGGCGATGAAGTCCGCGGTGCTGGGATTCATGGTTTGCCCCCCGCTGACGATGGCATCCACACCCAGGCTGCGGAACACGTGGTCAAACCCCGGCCCAGGAGAGACCGCGATGACCGCGACCCGGTTCTCCGGCCCTTCTTCCACAAGGAGTTCGGAAGGTGGTGCAGCAGGAAGGGGATTCCGTTCGGGCACGGGCTGGAGGGCGTCCGCGGGTTGGAATTTCCCCTTGCGCCGCAGGGTCTGCAAGGTCATGTTCTCCACCACGATGTCGTCCAGTTCTCCCAGGGAAGCGCCGTAGGAGAGGAAGGGGCCGGGGTCAGGGCCGTGAACGTGGACTTTGATGACGTTGCCCGCTTTGCCCACGACGATGCTCTCCCCGCCCAGGGCTTCCAGCCGTTGTCGGACTTCCTCTTCCCCCACGCTCGCGTTGTAGAGGAGGAATTGGATGTCGTACCCCCATTCATCGGGCAATTCGCCCAGGTCCGCCTCCCGGGGCGTGAGGATGTCCCCCTCCCGGTCGATGATCTCCCCCCGCAGGTTTCGGGTCATCCCCTCCCACAGGTAGTAGAAGCCCATCGCGCCCGAATCCACCACGCCCGCTTTTTTGAGCACGGGGAGGAGTTCGGGGGTCTTCTGAAGGGCCTGGTAAGCCACTTGTAGGGTGTGTTCGAACAGGAAACGGAGGTCGGATTCCAGGCGTGCGGCAGCCAGCGCGGCTTCCGCGGTCTCCCGCACCACGGTCAGGATGGTCCCTTCGACGGGTTTGCTGACGCCCCGATACGCGGTCTTGCTCCCCTCCTCCAAACTCTCGGCCAGCTCCTGACTGCCCAATGTGGAAACGTCTTCCAACCGTCGGGCCATGCCCCGGAAGACCTGGGAGAGGATGACGCCGGAGTTCCCCCGCGCGCCCATCAGCGCGCCGTGCGCGATGCGGGAGACGATGTGCCCCGCGTGGGTGTCTGACTCCTCCGCGATCTCCTCCCACGCGCGCTTGACCGTCAGGAGCATGTTGGTGCCCGTGTCCCCGTCGGGCACGGGGAAGACGTTCATTCGGTTCACCGTCTCGTAGTGGCGTTCCAGCCAGATATAGGCCGCGTAGAAGAGGGCGCGCACATCTTGTCCGTCCAGTTGTTCTACCGGCACCCCGGGGGGATACCGGTCGGGAATTCGCCGGGTGATCTCCTGAGTCACGCTCTTACTCCTCCTGGTGGTCGTGGTTGATGCGCAATCCTTTGACGTGAACGTTGATGGCTAACACGGGAATGCCCAGGGTCTGCTCAATCGCGTATTTCACTTGATTCATAACACCTTGGGCCACCTCGGAGATGCGGGTACCATATTGGACGATGATGTACAAGTCAACGGTGATGCCCTCCTCGTGGAGGTGCACGTGCACGCCTTCCGGGTGGTGGGAAGCCCGAAGGAGGGTGCGGAGTTTGTCCAGCCAATTGCGAGGAGCCAGTCCGACAACTCCGTAGGATTGCAGGGCAGCATCCCGGGCCACGTGGGCCACGGCAGCACGCGAGATCTGCACCTTCCCTTGTTTCTCCTGTGTCTCCATAGTTCCCTCTCCTCCCTCATCTACGCGGTCGTGTCCCCTTCTTGTTCGGTAGCACCCTAGCGGCACACCGCCAGGTCCGACTGGGCTTCGCACGTACCAATCTTAGCCAGTTACAACCGGCTCTCCAAATTTGCCAAAGGGAAAGGGGGTGGGGTAACATTCCCAATCGCGAATACGAACAGAAACCCGACATCGAACGGTGTCGATAAGGCATATGGAGGATTGAGAAGATGGCGAAGTGCAGCATTTGTGGACGAGGACCCCAGTTTGGGCATAACCGCAGTCACTCCATGCGGGCGACGAAACGACGCTGGAACGTGAACGTGCAGCGGGTGACGGTCTATCGCAACGGCCGTAAACAGCGCATCCGGGTATGCACCCGTTGTCTGCGCACCCTCAGCCGCACCATGTGAGGGGGGAGAGTAAGAAGGAACGATTAACGAGTAACGATTAAGTGGGGTTGGGTGAGGAGAGAGGTTGGCGGAATAGGAAGGGTGAGGAGTGTGGATAACGAGTGACGAATGAAGCCCGGCCCCACACAAAACTCTTCTTTGGGATGGGGCGATCCCGTCAAAACACGAATCTATCGCCTAAGTTGCCGAGTTTTGTCGAGCCATCGGCCCCACATCTACCCCCACATGACGCCGGAGTTGTCCACACCCCGCATGAATGTCCAACCCCCGCCGTAAGCGCACAGTCACAGGTATGCCGGCTTCTTCCAGCTGACGGGCAAAACGTACTGTGTCCTGCCGCGTGCTGGGCTGAAAAGGCGAGCCCTCGACCGGGTTCAGGGGAATGAGGTTCACATGGGCCAACACGTCCTTCAACAGCCGGATGAGAGCCCGCGCGTGCTCGGGTTTGTCGTTGATACCCCGCATTAACGCGTATTCAAACGTCACCCGCCGCCCGGTCTGCCGGATGTATTCCCGCACCGCGCGCATGAGTTCGTTGAGGGGATACCGCTGGTTGATGGGGACCAGGAAGTTCCGTAGCTCATCCTCCGCGGCGTGCAGGGAGATGGCCAGACGAACTTGAAGGGGTTCCTGGGCCATGCGCAGGATGCCGGGCACCAAGCCCACCGTGCTCACGGTAATGTGTCGTGCGCCCAGGTTGAACCCCCGCTTATCCGTCAAGGTGCGGATGGCCTTCCACACCCGGTCGTAGTTGGCCATGGGTTCTCCCATGCCCATGAACACCACATTGGTCACCCGAGTGGGCCGCGCGATGGGCAGATCCCCGTCACCCGCGGCATCGGGCTGGGCCAACCAACGCGCGTAGTGGATCACCTGAGCCACGATCTCCCCCGCGGTCAAATTGCGCGTGAAGCCACTCAGCCCGGTGGCACAGAACGGACACCCCATCCCGCACCCCACCTGACTGGAGATGCACAACGTGCGCCGCTTCTCGTACAACATGAGCACCGTCTCCACCGTCTCCCCATCGGGCAGGGCAAAAAGGGCCTTGCGAGTCCAACGGTTGGAGGAAACGGCCTCCGTGACCAGGTTCAAGGGCATGAGGGTGAAGGATTCGGCCAGTTGCCCGCGCAGTGCCTTGGGGAGATTCGTCATGGCCTGAAAGTCATCCACCAAGGACACGTACAACCACTCCCACACCTGCCGCGCGCGGTAACGCGGCTGCCCCCACGCTTTGAGGGTTTCCTCTAACTCCTGGTAAGATAGGTCATAGATGCTCGGCCGTTCTGTGCTCATGCTGAACTGTACCCCACGCTCGATCCGTGTGCCGGGGACAGTCCGTCCCCGCAGAACTGTAACAGGAATGTACGCATTGTGCCACGTTTTGGATGGGAGTTCAAGTCATGGAGGAAGCACGCGCCCTGATAGTGGAGGACGACCCTTCCTGGCAGCAGCTCCTGCGGGAGATGTTGGAGGAGATGGGGCTGGCGGTGGATGTGGCCACCTCTTACGAGGAGGCCCGGGCACAGATGCGAGCCCACGCGCATCGCCTGGCCGTGGTGGATCTCTCCCTCCGGTTTCTGGATCCCCACGATCAGACGGGTTTGCAGGTCCTGGACGCGCTGCGTGCCCACGATCCCACGTGTGTGCCCATCCTCCTCACAGGCTATGCCACGGTGGAGACGGCTGTAGAAGCGTTGACCCAGCACGGGGCTTTCACCGTCCTGCGCAAGGAGACGTTCCGGCGTCGCGAGTTCCGGGAGGAAGTGCGCAAGGCCCTGGCCCAAATGCCCCCACG
>JAADDB010000012.1 GCA_013154135.1 Chloroflexota bacterium | reverse complement strand
CCCACAAAACAGTTCTTTAAGGTGCAGGAGTGTGTACAAACGGCCTTGGTTCGCGGCCAAGAGTTGGCAGCGTCTCGGCGGCGAACGGGGCGGTGGAGTAAGGAGTAACGATTGACGATTAAAGGGCCGGCCCTCTTACTCGTTACTCGTTACGCAATAGCCCCACGTCCGTTCAGAGGTGAAAGCCCTGTACAGGCGGATTTCCGTCAAGTGTCGGCCGTGTCGGGGGGCCAATTTTGCCAACCCTTCCTTTTTCAGTACACTTTGGGAGGCGGATTTTTATCAAAAAAACTAGCAAAATCCCCGGCCGGGATTGCTCGGCCGGATGGCTGGACTGTGGATTCATGGACACGAGCCGCCTAATTTCAGCCAAGGTCCAGCGAATGGGTATGCCCTGATCGAAGGAGGTAGAGGATGACGTTACGTCGTGAAAGAGCTCCACTTTTAGTCCTTATCGTCTTTATTGGTCTCGTTGGCGCGTGGGCCGGTCTCATCCGGCTGGGATGGCATTGGCCGACCGGGGCATCGTGGCCCGGGTTTCACGGCGCTTTGATGGTCTCGGGCTTCTTGGGTACGCTTATCGGGCTGGAGCGCGCGGTGGCTTTGGACCAGCGGTGGGTGTACAGCGGACCGATTATTTCCGGACTCAGTGCGCTGTGGCTTCTCCTGGGCTTCCCCCCTGAACCGGGGAAGATCGGTTTGTGGGTAGGCAGCGGTCTGATCCTTCTCCTGTTCGGTCTCCTGCTGCAGCGGCAAGCCATTTTGCCCGTGTGGGTCATGGCCGCAGGATCCCTCATGTGGTTCATCGGCAACGGGTTGTGGCTGTTGGGCTACCCTATCCCGGTGATTGTCCTCTGGTGGGTCGGTTTTCTGGCCTTGACCATTGTGGGGGAGCGGATTGAGTTGGCCCGTATTCTGACTCTGCGCAAGCACATCATGCAATCCCTTTACGTGACCATGGCCGTGTACGCGTTGGGCCCTGTGGTTGCTCTGTTTTCCTATGACTTGGGGGTCCGCATCTCCGGGCTGGGGCTTCTGGTGATGGCCCTTTGGCTCCTGCAGTACGATATTGCCCGTCGCACCATCAAGTTGGGGGGGCTCCCCCGGTTCGCGGCCGTTTGTCTGTTGACGGGATATGTGTGGATGGCCATCGGCGGGGTCATGGCGTTGATCTGGGGGGGAGTGATGGCCGGCCCTCATTATGATGCGTGGCTGCACGCGTTCTTCATCGGCTTTGTCTTCTCCATGATCTTCGGCCACGCGCCCATCATCTTCCCCACGGTTCTGGGGCTGCCGATCGAGTACCGGGAGTGGTTCTACAGCTACCTGGTTCTCCTCCACATCTCGTTGATCATCCGCATTGTGGGAGATGTGATGTCTTGGTGGTCCTGGCGACGGTGGGGTGGGCTGTTGAACGGCATCGCCATCTTGGCCTTCCTCATCGCGACCGCCGCGGTGATCGTCCAAGTACGCCTGTCCGGCCAGAGACAGTAGGCGGGATGTAAGGGAGGATAAGTATGCCCACGGTGACGCGCTGGTTTGTCAAGCTTTCCTTTATCTACCTGGTATTGGCCCTTCTCATCGGGGTGGGTTTGGTCGCCCAGGGGTTGGGCTGGATCGGGGGAAGGATGGCTCTTCTCTCCCCCGTGTATTTCCACTTCTTCATGGTCGGTTGGGTGACCCAATTCATCTTCGGGGTCGCAAATTGGATGTTGCCCAATTACTCTGCCCAGGCTCCCCGGGGACGCGAATCCCTCATCTGGGGCACGTTGGTCACCGTCAACGCGGGCCTGATCTTGCGCGCGCTGGCCGAGCCCTTCATGGGCCAAGGTGGCATATGGGGGTGGATGCTGGTCCTCTCCGCGCTCCTCCAGTGGACGGGCGTCATGCTCTTCATCATCAACACGTGGCCGCGCGTGCGACCGCGTCGCTTGGGAGGGTAAGAATGCCGCGCTTGAGTGTGTGGTACGTGAGAGCTTCATTGGTCTACCTGGGGCTGGGAAGTACCTTCGGGGCGCTTCTTCTCTCCCATAAGGGGATCCCATGGGCCGGCTGGACCTGGACGCTCCTCCCTTCCCACATGGATTGGGTCCTCTTCGGCTGGATTACCCTGTTGGCCACGGGAATCGGCTATTGGATTCTGCCCCGGTTCGGTGTGCGTCGGGGCCGTGAACGTTGGGCATGGGCAGCCTTTTACCTGATGAACGGGGGCCTGTGGTTGGTCTTCCTGGCTCCTTGGCTTCCGGGTGAAGCGTGGTGGTTCGCGGTGGGCCGAGGGCTGGAGACGGCCTCTGTTCTGGCCTTTGTCTATCACGCGTGGCCTCGGGTAAAACCTCTGATGGTGAGCACAAAGCAATGAGGACACGAGCCCGGCGTTGGGGAGTGGGGCTGGCGGGCGTGTTCGCCCTCTTCCTCGTCCACGCGTACCGCATTTACGGCACGGACGTGGCCCTCATTGACGATGCCTTCATCTTCTTCCGCTACGCCCGCCATTGGGCCGAAGGGTTGGGCCTGGTGTGGAATCGGGGCGAACCGCCGGTGGAAGGGGTGAGCAGCCTCCTCTACACGGCCCTTTTAGCGTTGGGTGTTCGGCTGGGCTGGGATGTGGTGGTTTGGGCCACCGTGCTCAACGGACTTCTGGCCCTGGCTTCCCTGGGGCTTGTGGTGGCCCTGGCAAGACATCTCCTTCCGGAGGAAGTTTCTCCCCTCTGGAGTGTGGTCCCGGCCCTTTTGCTGGCCCTCTCCCCGGAGTTCGCTTTTTGGGCCGGCGCGGGCATGGACTCCATGCTCTTCCTCTTCCTGTTGTTGTTGAGTGTGTGGTTGATGGTGGAAGAACGATGGGGATGGGCCGGGGTGGGGTTTGCCCTGTTGGGCATGACCCGTTTGGACAGTGTGCCCCTTTTCCTCTTTGCCTGGCTGCTCCTGGGCTGGCGGGAGTGGAAAGGGGGGGATAAGGCGCCTTTGCTCCGGATGGGGGTTGGCTTTATCGGGCTCTTTCTCCCCTTTTTCCTGGCCCGATGGGTGTACTTTGGTTGGCCGTTGCCGAACACGTTTTACGCGAAGATGGGCGGTGGTTGGGCTGCTTGGCGGGAAGGGATCGCCTACGTGCTCATGTTTTTGCGCCGGCCGGGGATCGCGTTGGCCCTTATCCTGGCCGCGTGGGGGGCATGGCGAGGGCGTACATGGCCCACCATTTTGGTATTCGGATTCATCCCCCTTCTGCTGATCCGGGCTATCCTGGCCGGCGGCGATTGGATGCCTCATTTCCGGCTGCTGCTGCCGGTCCTCCCTTTCCTGTATGTGATGGCCACCTACGCGCTTGTCTCCAACCCTCTTCTGTCCTCCCGGTGGGTTGGATTGGTACTGGTCGGGGGGATTCTCCTGGGGGTGGTGTCCCCTTCCCTTCATGTGCTTCGCACCCGACCGTGGCGTCTCTGGCGTCCTGTGCGTCTGGTGGAGCCCATGCACGCGTCCCAGTACGCGATGGGCTTGGCCTTGCGGGATCGCCTTTGTCCTGAGGACACGGTTGCCCTCCTCGCGGTGGGGGCGGCCGCTTATTTGAACGATGATCACATCATCATCGACATGTTGGGGCTCAACGACGTCCACATTGCCCATTCCCCGCCCGTCCTTCACCAGGGCCAATGGGATCCGGGGCACGTGCGGCTGGATGTGGACTACATCCTTCGGCGCTCCCCCGAGTGGATTCAGCTGGACACCCACCTGTTCGACAGTCCCCATTTCCGCCCTCGGGATTGGATGCCCGTCCGGCGTCTCTGGTCCGACCCGCGGGTGCGGGCCCGGTATGAACTCGTCCCGCTGCGCGTGGAAGTGCCCACAGATTACGGACGCCCGCGGGTAGGCTACATCTTCTTCCTCCACCGCAAGGATGCCCCCACATGCGATAAAGGTGGGCGACAGTAGACGGCTGCGCGTTGGCCTGTTGTTCCATTTGAAGTGGGGTTTTGTCGATATCCCCTCCTTGTTATCCGTTCCCCATTTTCCCCGGCGCGCCATTTACTTGGGAGCGTTTGGGGCTTGTGCTACAATGGACACTCTGTGGAACGCGAAGGAAAATTTCCGAGGAAGGGGACGCAAGGGGTACTATGAACGACGAGCCAACGCCTGCGGTTGTCGTTCCCACGTACAACGAAGCAGAGAACATCGCACCCTTGGTACGGAGCATTCGCCAACACGTACCCGAAGCGCACATCATTGTGGTGGATGACAATTCCCCCGATGGCACCGGCCAAGTGGCCGACGCGTTGGCCCAGCAAGATCCCCGGGTTCACGTGATTCATCGGGAAGGGAAATTGGGCTTGGGCACCGCGTATGTGGCCGGCTTTCGCAAGGCCTTCCAATTGGGCGCGGACCCCATTTGCACCATGGACGCGGATTTCTCCCATGACCCCCGTTATCTGCCTCCCCTGTTGGCCAAGGCCCGGACCTATGATGTGGCGATTGGGTCCAGGTACGTGCCCGGCGGGGGAACCCGGCATTGGGGCCTAAAGCGTCGCGTGTTGAGCCGGGGCGCCAACTGGGTTGCTCGTACCTTGTTGGGGTTGTCTGCCCACGATTGCACCGCGGGCTTTCGGGCATATCGGCGTCACGTGTTGGAGCGCATCCGGCCGGAGACGGTGCGCGCGGATGGGTATTCCTACCTGGTGGAGATCTTGTATCGCTGTCAGGTTCATGGCTTTTCCGTGGGGGAAATCCCCATCCTCTTTGTGGACCGGCGGCGAGGGCGGTCGAAGATATCGCAACGGGAGATCTTCAAAGCCATGGGAACGGTGGCCCGGCTCTTTTTCCACCGGCTGAGGCGGGCGTTGCGCTTGGCATGAGCGGCTCCTCTTTTTCTGACGAGAGGAGCTGTTCTTTTAGTACTAAATTCCTATGGGATTTTGCCCCTATAAGAGCTTTATTCTTGCCGGATTTATGGTATAGTAAAAGCACACGAGATGCGTCTCATGGAGGGACGCCATCCGGTAGCATCCTGGCGGCGGACGGGGCCGTACCTGGGCGGGGCTTCAACGTTCTGGCCTCGTTTTAGGAAGGCGTTTTCTGTGAGGGTAGGGGACGGGTTCGTGTCTCGGCGGGATTTCCCCACGTGACCCAGCTCTTGCCGGGGATGGAGAAAGGGGAGGAAGGACAAAGGGCCCGGCCCTTTTGTGGGCCGCCCATTTTGTCCAACGTCCAGATTCAGCGCTTTTGTCGGGTGATTATGTCTGATACGACGAGTTTCGTAGGCTGGAGCATACCCTTGAAAGAGACAGAACGCGAACGCATTGCCGATCGATTGAAACAAGGGCCGGGACAGGTTCTGGCGAATTTGGCCATTGAACTGCGCACGCTCCTCTACATTCTGGATACGAATGTGGAAAATATTCGCCCTCTCCTGGAAGGAATGTTGTCGGAATTGGAGTTGGGATTGAGTGAGCTGCAGGATATCATTGAGGAGTTGTATCCTTCCATCACCTTCCGGGAGTTGGGCTTGGTGCCTTGGCTGAAGGAAATTGCCCATCGCTATGAGACGCAATACAACTTGCGGGTGAACCTTCAGGTGGACGAGGACGTGGTGGACGCTTTACCTCCACCCGTGACCAATGTGTTCTACCGCGTCACCCAGGAGGCCATGCGCAACGTGGCCCAGCACGCCAACGCCCATCAAGTGCTCATCCAAATCTACAGCGATCCTTCGGCCTGGTTGCTGGAAGTAGAAGATGATGGGGAAGGCGTCACCGCGGAACGGTTAATGGAGATCTACTCTTCCCTTCAGGCGAAGAAGACTTTTGGTCTGCCCATCATGCATGAGTTAGCCCAAAGTGTGGGAGGGGAATTGCGGGTATTGACCCGTTCCCCCAAAGGCACGTTGGTGCGTCTGAAAGTACCCCGATCTTAGGAGGCCCCAGGAGGAGGTGTATATGCAGCCGTCTAAAATTCGCGTCATGATTGTGGAGGACCATCCCTTATTCGGAGCCGGGTTAAAGCGGGTGTTGGAGCTAGAGGACGACATCGAGGTGGTAGCCGAAGCCCATACCGGGAAGGAAGCCGTGGAGTTGGCTGAACAAATCCGGCCGGATGTGGTGATCATGGATGTGAATCTGCCGGAAATGAACGGTCTTCAAGCCACCCGCGAGATCACGACCCACATGGACAACATAGGGGTTATCGTCATCACCGCGTATCACGATGACGAGCAGTTGTTCCACGCGCTTCGGGCCGGAGCCATGGCCTATTACCCCAAGGATGTCCAGTCTTCGGAGTTGATCCCCGCCATCCGGCAGGTCGCGCGGGGGAATTACGTGGTGGGGGACATGGTCATGAGCAAACCCCAGGTGGCTTCCTGGTTGTTGCGGAAGTTCGAGGAAATGGCCGTGTTCGAGGACGCGGATGTGGTCTTCTCCCCCCTGACGCCTCGGGAAATGGAAATCTTGAAGCTCATCACCAAAGGGTACAGCAACAAGGAGATCGCCCGGGCGTTGGGCATCAGCCGGCAGACGGTGAAGAATCACATGAGCGCGATTCTGCGCAAGTTGGCTGTGAACGACCGCACTCAAGCGGCCGTTCTTGCCCTCAAACGGGGGTGGATCCCCCTGACAGAGGTGGGGGAATAACCCTGCCTGTTTGTGGCACAACGACCTTTCCTCTAACGAGTCACAAATAACGAGTAAGGGGTTGGTCCGCTGAAACGATGAGTGTCCAGCCCCTTACTCGTTACTCATGAATCGTCAATCGTTACGCTTCACTCCCCACATTCCACCCCGCACCTTGCCCCTATGTCGGGACGTGTTATAATTTGAGGACGGGTGTGCGGCCAGAACACCGACAGAGATCCACAGGAGCCCCGCCACCCGGGACCATGCAGCGTCTACCAACGGCAGGAGGAAATCCGTGGTCAATCCGATCAACTGGTTCTTGGGCTTATTTTCGCTGGACATAGGGATAGACTTGGGCACCGCGAACACGTTAGTCTACGTGCGAGGGAAAGGCATTGTCATCAATGAACCCTCTGTGGTGGCGGTGGACACGAAGAAGGGCGGGCGGGTGGTCGCCATCGGCGCGGAGGCCAAGGAAATGGTCGGCCGAACCCCCGCACACATCGTGGCCATTCGCCCCCTGCGGGATGGGGTCATTTCCGACTTCGACACCACGGAACAGATGCTCCATTACTTCATCCGCAAAGTCCACGAGCAATCCACCCTGCGCATCCCTCGCCCCCGGGTGGTGGTGGGGATCCCCAGTGGGGTCACGGAAGTGGAAAAGCGTGCGGTGTACGAGGCCGCGCTCAGCGCGGGCGCGCGGGAGGCCTATCTCATTGAAGAGCCCATGGCCGCGGCCATCGGCGCAGGGCTCCCGGTCGCGGAATCCGTGGGGTCCATGATTGTGGACATCGGTGGTGGGACCACGGAAGTTGCGGTCACCTCCCTGGGCGGAATAGTGGTCGCGCGCTCCATTCGGGTCGCGGGGGATGAAATGGACGAAGACATCATCAACTACGCCCGGACCAAGTACAACCTCCTCATCGGCGAGCGCATGGCCGAGCGGTGCAAGATAGAGATCGGCTCCGCGTACCCCCTGCCCGAGGAGAAGACCTTCACCTTGCGGGGACGGAACTTGGTCACGGGCTTGCCCGAGGCCGTGGAAATCAGCTCCATTGAAGTGCGAGAAGCGTTGAGCAACTCGGTGAACACCATTGTGGAGACCGTGAGGGAGGCCCTGGATGAGACGCCCCCGGAACTGGTGGCCGACCTGATGGAACACGGCATTGCCCTGGCCGGAGGTGGGGCCTTGCTCCACGGCCTGGCCGAGCGCCTCTCCGAAGAAACACGGATGCGGGTGTATGTGGCGGACGAACCCCTCACATGTGTGGCCCGGGGGGCGGGCATGGTGCTGGAGAGCTTTGAGAAACTGAGCAAGACATTGGCCGGCACGGAACGGGGTAGCACGGTGCATTAATGGACACATCCTTGGTCACCAGCAAGCAAGGACGCATGCGCCGCCGTGCCCAAATGGCGGGCGCGGTCCTTCTCTTGTTATTGTTCCTTCTCCTGTTCGTGGGTGTGATACTGGGCAAACTGGCGCCCGCGGGGGAATTCGCGCGTTGGCTGGTTGCCCCTTGGGAACACACATTGAGCGCCTCGGCTCGCTCCGTGCACGACGCGCTGACCGCACCGCGAAGTGTGGACGCGTTGCGCGCGGAAAATGAGCGACTGCGTCGGGAGATCGAGCGGCTGACCGTGGAACAAGTGCGTTTCACGGAGATCGAACAGGAGAACCGGCGCCTGCGAGCTCTCCTCCACTTCGCGGAGGCCCATCCTTACTACTCCATCAAAGGAGCCAGTGTCGTCGGGCAGGTCATCGGCCGTGATCCTTCCATCGTCGTGCAACGACTCATCCTCAACGTGGGGGAACTCCAGGGAATCGCGGTGGGCATGCCCGTGGTGACCGATACCGGCCTGGTGGGTCAGATCCTCCGGGTGCACAAGAACACCTCGGAAGTCCTGCCCATCACCGCGCGGGAAAGCGCGGTCAACGCGATTGTCCAATCCAGCCGTCTGACCGGGGTTGTGCGAGGACAGGACAGCAACACCTTGGTCATGGAATACATCCCTCTGGACCGGCCGGTTCAGGTGGGCGACCTGATCCTGACCAGCGGTTTGGGCAGCGTGTATCCACCCAAACTGGTCATCGGTCAAGTCGTGGGCGTGCAACGTCACGACTACGACATGTACCAGAAAGCCTTCATCCGCCCGACCGTGGACTTCCGGCGTCTGGAACAGGTGCTGGTGCTCACGGACTTCCGGCCAGATCCGGAGATCCGCTCCTTCATGGAATCCCTGGAAGGGGAGGAGACCGGCCCATGATCCATCAGGAAGCGCGGAAGGATGCTCACTTCATCCGCTGGATATTCACGCCGGTCATCGGGCTGGCCCTGGTCCTGGCCCAGATAGCTGTAGTCCCCTGGTTCGCGGTGGAGGGGGCATTTCCGGATATCTTGACCGCGGCCGCGGTCGCGATGGGGCTTCACTTCGGGCCCTTTCGGGGGTTGATGTGGGGATTCTTCCTGGGTGGGCTGGCCGACGTGTTAGCGGCCCACTCCTTTGGCCTTCTCGCACTTCCCTTGGCCCTGGTGGGGTATGGGAGCGGTTTGGCGCACCGTTGGGTCTTTGAAAGCCGTTTCCTGGTGCCGCTGGCCACCGGCTTGGGGGGCGCGCTGGGGAGTCACATCCTCCAAGTGCTTGTGGCCTGGGCCTTGGGCCTGGGTGTGGACGTGCGGGTGCTGGTATGGCCTGAGAACATCCTGCGGGTGGTGTACACAGTGGGAGTGAGTTGGCTGTTCTTTCTCCTGCTCCTCACCGTGCACCATCTGCAGCGACGGGAACGATTACGCATAGCAGGGCGCACATGATGGAGCAAGGCCCCCCTCGGGGGAACGCGCGGTTATACGTGTTGTGGACGGCCATGCTGGCCGCGTTCTTGCTGTTGGTGTTTCAACTGGGCCAGCTCCAGCTGGGCAAGGGGCGGGCTTACCTCTCCCGCTCCCGGGAGAACGCGGTGCGCGTGGTGCCTTTGCCCGCGCCCCGGGGGATCATCTACGACCGCAAACACCGAATTTTGGCCCGTAACCGGGCCGTCTTTCAAGTGCAACTCATCCCAGAAGCTTTGCCCGAGGAGAAGGAGGAAGGGCTGAAGGTCATATCCCGCACCCTTTCCATCCTCACATCGCCACCCACGCCCGTCGCCTGGGAGATGGCCCAGACCGTGACGAACACGCTTCCTTCCGAGGAAGGGCCCCTCATTCTCTACCCCTCCGCGGAAGAGGCGTGGAGCAAGGTGGCCCAAGAACGCATGGGCGCCGCGTATCGTCCGGTCCTCCTGGCCACCAAAGTCCCCCGGTCCGTCGCGCTCATGCTGGAAGAACTTTTGCCCCAGTTGCCCGGTGTGCGTGTCTTCCCCTTTCCCACGCGTGAGTACCCCACCGGCGCGCTCACCTCCCACATTGTGGGGTACATGGGTCCCATTCCGCCCAGCCAGGTGAACGAATACCAGTCCCGGGGCTACCGCCCGGACCAGCAGATCGGGTTGGTGGGCGTTGAAGCCAGCTACGAGGATGTGTTGCGCGGGGTAGACGGGGAGCAGCAATTGGTGGTGGATGTGCGGGGCAAGGTGGTGCGTGTGCTGGAGGAGCGGCCTCCGGTCCCGGGGAACAGTTTGATCCTCACCATTGACACGGATTTGCAGCAGAAGGTGGAGGACATCCTGCGGCGTCACTTGAAGGCCGCGGGCGCGCATTCCGGCGTGGTCATCTTGGAAGACGTGCGCACCGGTGCCATTCTCAGCATGGTGAGTCTTCCCACGTTTGACAACAACTGGTTCGCGACGGGCATTTCTCCCGAAAAGTACGCGGCCCTCCTCCAGGACCCGTGGCATCCCCTGGTGAACCACGCGATCAGCGGCATTTATCCCCCCGGTTCCACCTTCAAGATGGTCACAGCCGCGGGGGCGCTGGAAGAAGGGGTGATCACCCCGCGGACGCGCTTTTTGACCCAAGGAGTTCTCTGGCTGCCCAACAAGTACTTCCCCAACGACCCGACCCAGGCGCAGCGCTTTGTCTGCTGGATTCACAAGTACGGCGGGCGTCATGGGCTCATCAACGTGGAACAGGCACTAGAAGTCTCCTGCGACATCTTCTTCTACATCGCGGGAGGGGGGTACAAGGATTTCAAGGGCTTGGGCAACGAGGCCCTGGCCTACTATGCCCATCAGTTCGGATATGGGGAGAAGTCGGGCATTGCCCTTCCGGGCGAACATTCGGGCCTGATTCCCACGACACGCTGGAAGCGCCTGAACTACGCGGAATCCTGGACAACAGGGGACACTTATAACATGGCCATCGGGCAGGGGTTCGTGTTGGCCACTCCGCTCCAGGTGGTGAACGCGACGGCCGCGATTGCTAACGGGGGTACCCTTTATCGTCCCAAGATCGTCTATCAAATTGTAGATGGGGATGGCCATCTGGTGGAGGATTTTCAGCCGGAGGTTATCCGCACGTTGCCGGTGAGCAAACAGACGTTGAACGTGGTCCGTCGGGGGATGTACTTGGCCGTGTACGGGCCCCGTGGGACGGCCCGCTCCGTGGCTCTGCCCGGGGTGACGATTGCGGGGAAGACAGGCACCGCGGAGTTCGCCGCGGATCTGGACGGAGATGGCCAGATCGACCGGGATGAGAAGGGCAATTTGCCCACTCACGCCTGGTTTACAGCCTTCGCGCCGTACAACAATCCGGAAGTAGCCATCGTGGTCTTTGTGTTCGGTGGGGGAGAAGGTTCGGCCGTGGCCGTTCCCATTGCCCGGGAGGTGTTGGCCACGTATTTTTACAATCCGGCCTTCCGGATCCACCAGGCGAGCTCAGAAGGAGGGGATTGAGCAGTGGCTTCGGAGACGAACGTACGCATTCGTGGCACCAGTGAAGGCTTGACCATTACCATGGGGGAAGGGCCCTGGGATGCGTTGTTGCAGGAATTGGACGCTCATTTGGGCCGGCGGCCCTCCTTTTTCCGGGGCGGTCGCGTCGCGGTGGCCGTGGGAGAGCGACGGTTATCCCCGGAAGCCATTCACGCGTTGGGCGAAGTGTTGACCCGGTACGACATGACCCTGTGGGCGATTTGGTCCTTTTCTGATGTGACACAACAGGCGGCCGCGTCGTTGGGCCTGGAAACGGGACTGGGCCCTGACCAACGCTCCCGGGTGGAGGAAGAGGAGGACTGGGAGCTCCAGCAAGCGACCATTATCGTGGGGCCCATTCGTTCCGGCCAGCGTATCCACCAGGTCGGTTCCGCCGTCATTTTAGGAGACGTCCATCCGGGCGCGGAGGTCATCGCCACCGGCCATGTCATTGTTTGGGGACAGCTTTTGGGCATTGTCCACGCAGGAGCGAAAGGCCGGGAGGAAGCTCTGGTCTGTGCGCTGAAGTTCATGCCAACGCAGGTTCGCATAGGCAAACACATGGCTCGTGGGGACTCCCAAAGTGTACCGGTGGAACCGGAGATCGCGCGGGTTGTCGACGGCCACATTGTCGTAGAACCTTGGACGGAATGGCGTCGTTGGGTTACACTAGAGGAGTGAGGAGTAACGATTGACGATTAAGGAGTAACGATTAAGAGGGGCTTGGCTGGAGGGCGAGGTCGGCTGAGATGGGCGAGGTTCTGGGGAGTGAAGAGTAACGATTGACGATTGACGATTAAGGGGTCGGTCCCGGGGCGGAATCGGCCGGAAGGGGTAAGAATTAGGACGATTAACAAGTAAGAGGGGCGGGAGCGCCCATCTCGGTTCGTTTGTGGCGATGCTCGGCCGGTT
>JAADDB010000281.1 GCA_013154135.1 Chloroflexota bacterium | reverse complement strand
CTTGGCGAGGATTTCCCCCCAATAGTACGCCAAGGGCGCCGGAAGGTCAAACGCACTTCATCGTTCATCGTCTATCGCGACGGATAAGGCCCGACGGTTCGTGGCGGCGGACGGGTCCGCTCCTGGGCAGGATACCCACGTCCTCGCCCCGTGCCGCCACGCCCACAAAACCGTTCTTTCCTAATCGTTACTCGTTACTCGTTAGCTCATTCACCATCATTTCGTACAACTCCTCGTGCCGCATGGTGGAAGTGGGATGGTCCAGGAGGAGGCCGGCGCGGAAGCCGTAGGCCGTGAAGCGTTCCACCCGCCGCGCGTCGCGGCTGAGGATGTGCACTGGCGTCGCGTAGCCATCCGACCGCGCGGTGACCGCGGGCGGTTGGTGATCGCCCATGAGGATGACCAGCGCGTCCCGGTCCTCCAGGCTCAGGATGAATTCCCCCAGCATGTTCAGGTCGTAGGTGATCGCATTCAGGTAATTCCGTCGCGTCTGGGTGAAGGAGAGCCGCTTTTGGGCCTCCTCGCTCAGAGAGCCCCCGTCCAGGCGCATGTGCGCGAGGGAACGCCAGTCCTCCACCACCGGGGGCAAGGGCACCCAGGGGTAGTGGGACGTCTGGGTCAGGAAGAAGAGGAAGAGAGGTGTTCCCGCGTCGCGCGTCAGGTCCCCGATGTAGCCCAGGGTGTACTGGTCCGGCGGGGACGGGCCCCAGCCGTACAGGGGGCCGTGGTAATCCAGGTCGGAGAAGGTGATCCAGCGGTCCGCGCCGTAGAAGCGGCGGTTCTCCTCATCCTCCCGGGCCGACAGTTGGCGGGTGATGGGCACGACCCACACGTATTCGTAGCCCCGGCTGTGGAGGAAGCGCCCCAGGTTGGGGTAGGGCATGTGCTGGTACTTCTCCCGCAGGGCCAGGTATTCGGCCTGTTGGGAGATGCGCAGGCCGAACATGGCGCTGGTGTAGGCCATCCAGGATCCGCCGCCCCAGGTGGGGGATTCGCTCAGGGTGGTGGCCATGTGCCAGCCCCGATCCCGCAGCCGTTCTTCCCATTGGGCCAGGAGTTCTGTGTACGTGTCCCGGTAGAAGGGGTCGGTGTACAGGATGCTGCCGTAGGATTCGACGAAAATCAGGTAGATGTCCGGGCGGTCGGCGAGGGTGTAGGCCGAATAGTCGTGCGCGGTGTACGGGTTGTAGCGGGTGATGTCGGCCACATCCTGCCGGGATTGGAGGCTCGCGCGGACGTTGCTGACGATCTCCGCGGTGAGGCTGTGGACTTCCATGTACGGGTCCGCAATCTCCTCGCGGAAGAGAATCCCCTGTCCCAGGGCCAGCAGGCTGAGTCCCACCAGGGCGAACCGTGTGCCCCTGCCCAGGCGTTCGGTGTCCACCCGAAGGAGTTCCCGCAGGATCGCGCGGATGCCCAGGATGAGGAGGAGGATCGCGCTCCCCGCGAGGAGGTAGGCGTACCAGGGCAGGCGCAGCGCGTCCACGACGAACCGCAGGCCGCCGACGATGAACGCGTAGTCGTTGTAGATGTTGGGCGTGGTGTGGTAGAGCCCCATCATCGCGGCCGCGTAGATGTGGTAGACCAGGGCCAGCGTGTAGTAGAGGGCCAACCCCGCGGTCAGGACGCGATACCCCCGGTGCCCCCTCCGGCGAGCGGTGAACACCCACGCGGTGAGGAGGATCACCCATTCCGCGTGGACGCGCCAGAGGTCGCCCGTGGTGCGGTAGACCCAGGTGGACGGCGTGAGCAAGGGCCTGGGGACCAGTCTCAGGTGGGGGACGGGGATCAGGTAGAAGGGGAGGAAGAGGAGGCCGTTGAGGAGGAAGGCCAGGGTCCAGAACCAGAGCGCGGGGTGCCGCCGCGGGCTCAGCGCGCGTGTGCCCCGTCGGAGGAGGGCCCCCAGATGGTGCAGGGTGTGTGCGGTCTGTGACATGGTGTGTTGCATGTGACCTTGTTGATCCTCTCGGTTGTTCTGGGATGGGCCGGGCTGTTCGGCCTTCAGGACGGGCGCGGGGCCCACGTTTCCAGCCATTGAACGGCCCGGCCCATGCTTTCCTCCCAGGTGGGATGGCGTCGAAAGCGCTCGAGGGCCGCGATGCCCATGCGGCTCAGGCGTTCCCGGTCCCGGTGCAGCGCGATCAGGTGGCGGCCCAGGACCTCAGGTTCCTCCGGGGGGACCAACTCGCCGTTTTCCCCGGGCGTGACGATCTCGTGCGCGGCCCCCCGATTCCCCGCGATCGCGGGCAGGCCAAAGGCCATGCCCTCCAGGTAGACAATGCCAAAACCCTCGTACTGGGAGGGCACGGCCAATAGGTGCATACGACGGATCAGGCGGTGCAGATCACCCTGATCCAGGTATCCCCAAAAGCGCACGGCCGTGGTCAGGCCGTGTTGTTGCACCAGCCGACGCACGCGCGTGCTGTACGCGCGGTCCACATCCTCTCGGCCCACGATGTCCAGGGTGACGCTCCCGCGGGGGAGGTGGGCCAGCGCGCGGATGAGGGTGTGGAGTCCTTTGCGCGGGATCAGGTTGCCCAGGAAGACCGCGCGCAGGGGGCCATCCTCGAGCGCGCGGGCGCGCACCTCGTCGGGGGTGAGGAAGGGGACCGCGCGGGATCCGGTCAGGTGGTCGGCCGCGGGGTAGGCGACGATGCCCTCGGCCGCGCGGCCCAGGACGGTGTGCACGCGCTCGCGGGTGGTGCGGCTGTTGAAGATGAAGCCGTGGACCCCGCGCAGGTAGGCGTTCTCCACCCAGCGGTAGATCCGGCGGACCGCCGGGGGATGGACTTCGTCCTGGCGCAGGTGGTGGACGATGCTGATGATGGGCGCGGGGTGGTCGCGGCGCAGACCGCGGTTGAGCAGCACCAGGGAGGGGTGGTTGAGTTCGTCCTGGAGCCAGAGGTCCACGTTGGCTTGGCGAAGGCGGTGCCAGATGTCGGGGCGGATGTTGTGGGCCAGGTGTTGCGCGTAGCCTCGCCAGGGAAAGGAGATGACCTGGACAGTGTGTCCCCGCCGTTGGAGCGCGCGCACAAGTTGGCGGTCGTACAGGAATCCGCCGGACAGGGTGTCGATGGAACCGTAAATAATCAATCCGATGCGCATAGGCATATGGTGCGTGATGCGTGATGCGTCATTTGTTGTGATGTTTGTGATCGGCCAACCGCCACCTGCCAACTGCCATCCGCCATCTGCTATCTGCCATCCGCTAACCACCATCCTTCCGGTACTCCGCCCAAGCGATGTCGTTCTCCCAGACGCGCACCGCGATCTGTTCCACGTTCGGTTGGTTCAGCGACCGGGCCAGGGATTCGCACAGGATGCGCGCGAAGTGCTCGATGCTCGGGTTGAGTCCCTGGAATTCGGGCAGGTCGTTGAGGGTGGCGTCCCGGTAGCGGGCCACCAGCGCGTCCAGTTGGCGCTCCACGTCAACGATGTCCACCAGGTACCCGTGGGCGTCCAGTTCCCGGCCCGAGATCCGCACTTCCACCCGGTAGTGGTGGGAGTGTTTCTCGTTCTCCGGGCCCCAGTTCCCTCCGATGAGGAAGTGTTGGGCGATGAAGTCTCGCTGTACTGCAATGGTGTACATGATGGGCTCCTATAACGAGTAACGAGTAATTGTTCATTCCACTCCAAGATGACCTGGATTGTTTCCTCAGGATGGTCGGCGATGTGCGCGTAGGCGGCCGCGGCGCGGGTCGCGGGAAAGCGGTGGGTGATGAGTTGCCCGGGCCGCAGGTCTTTTAGGTGCCGCCAGGCCACCCCCAGCCGTCGCGCTTTGTCCCACCGCGCGAGGTGATCCGCGGCGATGGTGCTCACCTGGCTGCTGATGATGCGCAGCCGCGCGCGGTGGAAGTGCCCGCCCAGGTCGATGGCCGCGCGCTTTTCCCCGTACCAGGACCCCACGATGATGCGGCCGCCAAAGCCCGTGATGCCGATGGCCAGGTTCAGCGCGTCCGGGGACCCACTCAGTTCGTACACCAGGTCCGCGCCGCCGGTCCCCTGGGGAGGCCCCAGGATGTCGTGTAGTCGTCCCTGCAGGTCCTCAGTCCCTGCGAGGAGGGTGTGATGCGCGCCCCACCTCTGGGCCGCGGCCAACCGCGGTTCGTAGCGGTCCACAACCACCAGTTCCTCCAGGGGCATCCGCGCCAGGAGCCCGGTGGTCAGCAGGCCCACGACGCCCTGGCCCAGGACGACGACCCGCTCGCCGATCATGGGACGGCCGTCCATGAGGAAGTTGACCGCGGTTTCCATGTTGGGCAGGAACAGGGCATCCTCGGGCGCAAGTCCCTCGGGCAGGAGGAAGACTTCCTCCACCCGCGCGGTGTAGTGGCTCTGGTGGGGCTGAAACGCGAACACCCACCGTCCCACCCAGGCTTTGTCCACTCCTGGCCCCACGGCTTCCACCCGGCCCACGCTCGCGTAGCCGTACTTGAGGGGGTAGTCCAGGGTGCCTGCAAGCGCGGGGAGGGTGGGGTCCGCTTTCATGCCCCGGGGCATGAGACCCCGGTAGATGAGCATTTCCGTGCCCGGGCTGATCGCGGTCATGGCCACCGCGACCCGCACTTCGCCGGGCCCCGGGTCGGGCACGGGTTCTTCCCGCATTTCCACCCGGTGCGGGGCCGTGAAGTAGAGGGCCTGTCGCGTCATCCGGGCCATCGCACCTTCCCCCAAATGACCATGTCCCGCCCCATCCGAGTCCAGGTCCAATCCGCGAGCGCGGGGAACGCGTCCACCTGGGTGGGTGGGTGCCGGAAGGGGATGGTGGGTTCCGCGAGCGCGGGCATGCCTCCGACCAGGTGGGGGGTGACGGTGAGGACGATCCAGTCGGCCAGGCGTTCCCGCAGGAAGGTGGCGAGGACGCGCGCGCCCCCTTCGACCATCAGGCTGCAGATGTCCATCTGGGCCAGGGCCCGCAGGAGCGCGTGGAGGTCCAATCCCCGATCCCCCAGGGGGAGTTCGACCAGGGTGACGCCCCGATCCCGCAACGCGCGGGCCTTCTCCTCTGGCGGGTGGGGGCCGGTGGCGATGATGAGGCCCCGGGGGTGGTCCAGGAGCCGCGCGCTCAGGGGAAAGCGCAGTCGGGTGTCCAGGACGACGGGGATGGGGTGGGGGCCGCCGACGCGCCGCGCGGTGAGTTTGGGGTCGTCCGTGAGGACGGTGTTGATGCCCACGAGGATGGCGTCGTGCACGGATCGCAGCCCGTGGGTCATGCGCTTGGTTTCGGGACAACTGAGGGCCAGGGGCGCGTCCGCGCGCACTGCGATGCTTCCGTCCAGGCTTTGCGCGTAGGTAATGGTGACCAGGGGACGGGCGCAGGGCGGCCGCGGGCGTTGGGATCGGATGTGTTCAACGGGTTCCATGACGACGTTGCTCCCCGTTCAGGTGCAGGTGACTCAGGTTGATCAGGTGATGCATGCGCTGGACTTTGGTCTCGATGTAGCGCTGGTTCTCCGCGTGGATGGGCGCGACCACGGGAACCCGCTGGACCACGGGCATGCCCGAGGCTTCCAGGGCTTCGATTTTGGCCGGGTTGTTGGTGAGCAGGCGCACGGACCGGACGCCCAGGTCCCGCAGGATGGCGACGCCGATGTCGTAGTCCCGTTCGTCGGCCTGATGCCCTAGGGCCAGGTTGGCTTCCACGGTGTCGTAGCCCTGGTCCTGGAGGTTGTACGCCCGCAGTTTGTCCAGCAGGCCGATGCCCCGTCCCTCCTGGCGCAGGTAGACGATGACGCCCCGCCCTTCCCGCGCGATGAGTTCCATCGCCCGGTGCAGTTGTTCGCCGCAGTCACAGCGCAGGGATCCCAGCACGTCGCCGGTGAAGCATTCGGAGTGGATGCGCACGAGCACGCCCTCTCCCCGCACGTCGCCCACAACCAGGGCCAGGTGTTCCTTGTCGTCCCGGTTGTTCTCGTACAGGCAGAGTTGGAAGGTGCCCTCCCGCGTGGGGATGCGGGCGCACACTTGGCGTTTGACGATGAGTGGTCGGTGAGTGTTGGGTGTTCGGGTCATTCGGTTGTCTCCTCGTGCAATGGATGTGTTTACTCGGCCGCGCGGCGTCCGTGGATTAGGCCCCAGGCCGCGCCCAGGATCCCGACGGCGATGTCGCGGCCGCGGATGATCAGGCTGACGCTGATGCCCACCGCGGGGGGATAGCCCAGCGCGGTGAGGGCTAGAACCTGGCCGGCTTCCAGCGCGCCCAGTCCCCCAGGCGTGGGGAAGAGGAACGCGATCCGGGCCGCGGTCATGACCGCGATGAGTTGCCGTGGTGCCAGGCGCACGTCCAGGGCCCAGAGCATGAGCGCGTATTCCCCGATGAGCAGTCCCCAGGTGAGGAGGGAGATGCCCAGGGCCGCGAGCATGGCCCGGGGGTGTTCCCGCAGGAGCCGGGCGGCTTGGGCTTCGCTGCGCGCCAGGCCGTCCAGTCTTCCCCCGATGGCCCCCCACCGGCCTCGCGCGTGCCTCAGAATTGCGGCGAAGGGCCGGATGCCCCGCCGCAGACTCATCAGGTAGGCCAGGGGCAGGGCCAGGAGGATCCCAATTCCCCCCACTAGTGGGATGTGCGCGGCCGCGGGCACCATCCCCAGGCTGATCAGGACGCCCAGGCCCAGGATCAGGAAGGTGGTGTTGACGGTGAACTCGAAGAGTCGGTCCACCGCGACCGCGGTCAACGCATCCTCCCAGGGGATGCCCTGGCCGCGGCTGATCAGGTAGATGTGTAAAGGTTCTCCCCCGAACTGGGGTCCGGGCGTGAAATAGTTGACGCTGAACGCGGCCAGGCGATACGTGACCTGGTCGCGATAGGGGATACGATGGCCCAGGGCCCGAAGGATCACCCATCCCCTTCCGCCGAAGAGCCAGAGGATGAGGAGGTTCATGGCGATGAGGAGGACGAGGGTGCCGGGGTGGATGTGGGTCAGTGTGGCCCAGATCTGGCCGATCGGGATGCCGCGCAGGGTCCACCCGAGGAGGACGGCTACGGTCCCCCACAGGGCCAGGTGTATCCAGGTCTTGCGGTCGCGGGTTTTGGTCAGGATCATGAGGCCCCCAATCGTGTGAGGAAGAGGGTTTCGTCGGGCGTCCACAGGCTGTATCGGCCCCCTCCCCAGAGGAGGATGGCGGTGCCTCCCGCGGCCAGGAGGAGGTGGAGGGTGTGGCCGGGGAGGAGGGTGGTGTGCAGCGCGACGATGGCCAGGATGAGCGCGGCGTCCAGGCGGGCGGTGATGCCGCTGAGGAGGAGGAGGGCGACGAGGGTCTGGAGGATGATGACGTGCAGGGGCAGGTACGCGCGCAGGGTCGGGTACGCGGCCCAGGTGTACCAGAGGAGGAGGCTGCCGGTGAGCCAACGGGTGAGGGGGAGGGCGTGTCGCCGCCAGGTGGTCAGGCGAAACCAGGCACTTTCCACGGGCCAGGTCCACCCGGCAATCGCGAGGAAGTCCCGCACGAAGCCGAGGATGAAGGGGAGGAAGAGGAAGGTGCCGACGATTTCGGTGGCCGGCGGCGTGAAGACGGGGTACAGCGCGAGCGCGAGGAAGGTCATTTGGACGCCCGCGAGCGCGCGGCGGGTGGGGCTGGGGGGGAGGGGGCGGATGGGGCGCCCCAGCGCGCGGAGGAGGGCTTCGCCCGCGAGGAAGATGTAGCGGGCCAGGCCGACGAGCGCGTACCACCAGGGCATCTGGCCGAGGCGGACGACGAGGATCGCGGCGATGAGGACGCCCAGGCTGTCCAGGTGCATGTCCAGGTGCGCGCCCAGGAGGGAAGGGCGTCGGGTGACACGGGCGACAATGCCGTCCGCGAAGTCCGCGAGGATATTGAGGGTGAAGAGGATGCCGGGGGCCCAGCGCAGGGGAGATGGGGCCGCGCCACTGCACAGGAACCCGGCCATAAGGGCGATGAGGAGGCCCCGGCCCGCGGTGATGAGGTTGGCCGGCCCCAGGGTGGGGTATGGATCTGTGTGTGCGGCCGCGCGGTTGAGGTGTTGGTGGCGCCAGGCTTCGTGGATGACGTGCGCGGCCAGGATCGCGCTGAGGCCGATCGCGCAGGTGGCGCGAGGCCATGCCCAAATGTGCGCGGCCCACGCGGCTCCGCCCAGCCCCATCGCGGCCATGACGGGAAGCAGGAACATGTCTCGGTAAACGGAACGCAGCATGGTCACCTCGGACGTGTGGGTTGCGTAGTTTTACTCTGTTTCACTTCCCATACGTCCGCTGGGCGGGGAGGGGATCAGGGGGGATGTGCGGGGCGGGGGGAAGGGGTATGTTGTAGTAACGGTGAGGTGTGGCTAATGATGGGGAGTAACGAGTAACGATTGACGATTAAGGAGGGCGGCTGGCCGTCAAGAGCGGCCCCCCAACGCCAACAAGTGTCCATTGTTTATGGTTCGAAGTTGCTACCAATGGCTTCCCTCACGTTCCTCCAAATTCATAATAACGGGTGCCTCCTTTCCTGTGGCCTAACGTCAGACTTCAGCGGCGGGCCGTTAGGCCCGTCCGCTGCAAGTGTAGTTAGGCTCAATAGCGAACGACTAGCGATCCAAAAAATCACTGGCCTCCCGCAAGAATCCTAAAGCTTTACTATGATCTCCTTCGAGTGATTCCCCTTTCATTTTCAACAGCACAAAGGCAACATATAGTCTTACCTGGCGCATCATGACAATGTCACCCACTTTACGAAATAGCGAATAGGCTCGTTTTAAAAGTGCAAGGATCCTGTTGCAATTTGCGTGTTGAGAAGATAAAATCTGTTGCGCTTCTCTGAAGGATTCTGCAGCTTCTTGCCAGCTTTGCAGGGATGCATAATAAATATTCAGCATATTCTGAAATAGCTCATATAACTGAGAGAATCTACAAAGGGTATCCGCTCTTCCCAAAGCGCTATACACTTTATACAGTGAAGACATTTGTGAATATACCGATTTGGACATGTGTCCTATAAGGCCTTGCCGAAACCAACGATTCCCATAGCGCATAATAGGAAGTTCATACAAACCATTCAAATCTAAAGACGCTGATGCTATGTATCGCGCGTATTTTTCAGGATAACCTTCTAAGAAGATAAGCCAATCTTTCTCCAATTCGAAAAGAGATTTCCTCAAAATCTGCGTCACACGCGTGGAGAATGCGTCATCGGAGACAAACTTATATAAGTTTTTTAATTTATCTATCCCATATCGTTCTATCAGAAAAAGTGTAAAAGACCCTGTAATCTCATAGCGAAGGAAAGGCGGGTCAGATGGCTGTATTTGTAGCATAGGCTTGAGTGCTCCCAGCAAGAAAGCTCCTTTGGCCAGAAGGTGTAAAAAACTCGCCTCTTGTCGATCAACCATTGCATCTACTGCTATAGCCAATCCCTCAATTAAGAAGAAGCCCGGAGGATCAGGTCTTAATATTTTTGTCGGAACAAATTCCTGCATGGTGTAATGGGTCAACTCATGCAACTCTCCTGCCGCTAGAAGAGCATTATTCTCGATGATTTGCTGGAATTCGAAAATTGGGAATGAATAGTAAATCGTACTCTTATTGACATAATGTTCTCGAAATGGAGTAATTTTGATATGTATTCTCACATCATTCTGATGTCGAAGTCGCAACAACTTTTCAACCCGCTTCAGTGCATGTTCCTGTCTTTTTGCGAAAAGTGCGGCTTCGCGTGGAGATAGAGTATCAGGATAGGTAAGAATAATCCGTCTATATGTATACCTTTTCATCTTCATCGTGCCTCATATAAACAATCATGAAGAAAACTGCAGCCGCAATAACCATTACGGTAGCAGAAAAAGCTATGGCTATGTTTAGTCCCCAATTATCGGAGGCTTTGCCAAATATAAACATGCTCAGTATTGTGGAGATACTTGTAACCATGCTATAGCTGGACAAAACAGTTGCTCGCAGCTTGGAAGGGATAAACCTGTTTATATACCCATAAAAAGTTGGTTCTTTGAGCGATATTATACCGCCATATACAATAAAAACCAACCACGCAAAGTCTTTGGCGGGTATCATTAGGAAAGTCAATCCTCCTCCTACCAAAGCTATGGTTCCTAACAGAAGCCTCTCACCACCAATCCAGTTAGTCAGCATTCCCGCCTTGTTTGTTACAAGGAATGCCAAAAGCGTGTACGCTATCAGGATGGCACTTAAGAGAGGAATGGGAATCCCATGCTCAACGAGATATGGTTGCCATCCAAGAGAAAGGACTCCTGTGCTAATATACCAGAAGAAGGAAGCCACTGTTAACCAAAATAGCAATGTGAAGCTAAATAGATAGATTGAGCCTTCTTGCAAAGTTCTAATGTACGCCTTCAATGTGTTTTTTGTACTTTTACTCGAATCCAAACTGCCGACAGACGTTTCTTTTCCCAGAAGAGCAATGAACAGAACGGTTGCAAATGCTCCAATACCACTTATCAACCATATATATCGAAGCAACCCTAGAGAGGCTAACCCGCCTCCTATAAGAAACCCTAATACTGAACCGAGATAATTACTACTTGTTATGCCTCCCCAGTATTCTGTCAGGTTTTCTTCTTCTCCCACTGCAATCAGAGAATCTGCTAACCAAGCGCTAAATGCCCCAGACGATAGAGTTGCGCCTATTCCTTGCAACGCATAGAACAGCAGCAATAATTCGAAAAATGAAGGGAAGAAGAATATACCAATGCATGTACTACCTGTTACTATAAGCGACAGTATCACTGACAGCTTTCTTCCCCATAAGTCAGCTATTGTTCCCGTAGGGATTTCAAAAATCAACGTTGACACATAACTTACAGCGATTAACAATGAAATCTCAGAATACGACAACCCCATTGTTTTAAAGAACACGACCCAGAATGGACTCATTAAACCAGTCCAAAGAGCTTGTTGCACTCTTACTAGATAGAAGAACCTGTAAATACGCCTAGCGCTATTAACACCATGATATTTCATAATTGGCGGCCTCCAGTTCTTTTTATCCGTATCTATGTCCGATAAGTTGCACATTTTGAGAGATCACTAGACAGGGTTCGCGTTGAGATAAACCACTCAGCTAGGCAATATGTTTTGGCGCAGACACTATGAATAGGACATCCCGCGGAGATGCATGTATGGTAAACGTCAGAATGATGTTGAATACGTCGTCGCATAGCGCGAGCTTTTTCAGAATTCCATATCCCAGCTATATCTTGATTATTTGCATTGCCAAGAATGACTTCCGCAGTTGGCAATTGCTCAAAAGTAGTACATGGTAGCACATTTCCGTTAGGTTGAATAGTAAAAGCAAACATGGCATCACAGACAAAAGCTTGACGTTCCACCATAATTGGCATATCGCCGCCTATGTAGATATCCTTGTACTTTTCTCGCAATTCCTTTATTTTTCTATTTAAGAAAGAGATCTCCGAAGAATCCAGAAGATACGGTCGTAACGATGCTCCCCAGCCCCAAGGCCGTAATCTTGAGAAATTCACTATTTGTGCTCCAATGCGATATGCAAGGTTCACTATATCCTCAATTTCGCCAATATTGTGCTTACCACAGGTAACATTAAGTTCTATAATAGATTCAGTATAGTTCCTAATTCGTTCAATAGTCCTTATTACAGCATCAAATGTTCCGTTGCCTCGAATAAAATCATGGGTTTCAGAAGTCGCACCTTCTAGGGAAACAACATACTTGAAGATATTGTAATCTCTCATACGCTCAATTTTCCTCCTAGATAGTGTCAATCCATGCGTTGTCACGGCTATGAATGCTCCACTGTCAGATAGCCATTCTAATATGGTAAAGAAGTCCTTTCTAATAGTAGGCTCACCACCCGTTAGCACAACCTCAAAAATACTATATTTCCGTACTTCGCTGGCAATTTTCCTGACAAGCTCCAAGGGCATATCTGCATCTTCAGAATACCTTAAATCTCCAACTAAACAATGACGACACCGCAAATTGCACCGATATGTTATGATCAACTCGAGAAAAAGGGGTACGCTTAGTTCTAGATCGGGAAGTTTGGGTTTCTGATCGATAGTGGAATCAGCGTAAATCACCTTTGTAGCGCCCAATATCTTCTTGTATAACTCACGGCACAATTTTTGTACAAATGTTCGATCTAGGCCCGATACCTTGGAGAGCATCTCGATAGTAGCTTGTTCTTTCTTTAAGGTAGCCAGGAGTTTTATTATCCCTTCCGCTTCTGTTTTCGTTTTCGTCCTAATGCGGAACGCACGCCCTGGCATGATCTTATATATAATTACACTATTGTCGACATCCTCCCTAAAAACTACTTCTTTCGGTAGCTGTGGACATCGCATCTGCATACCTCCTGAGTCTCAATCTCCGAAGATTGTTGGAACAAACATGTTCAAGGAGGGGGGTGATGCTTTATTCTACAGAATGTCAGTTACCTACATGGCCACGTGGGGATGGAAAGGCCGGGAAGGCGTACATCCCATTATTGTAAGCTCCTCAAGTAACTCCTCATCCTTATCCTCCTGCAGAGGAATTCTCATCCCTTGAGCTTCTAGGTCAAGAAGCCTCGTGATGTCTTCTGCTGTTATTGTGAATTCTGCTTCCACATCAGCATTGGCTGTTGGGACAAGCTTTTCTGTCATGATACACCTCCTCTTTGGTAGATTTCTTGGAGAAGCATCACGCCCCCTCCTGGTCACAAGTAGGCAACCCGCCTAACAGGAGCGTGAGCGGCTTGCGAGCCAA
>JAADDB010000247.1 GCA_013154135.1 Chloroflexota bacterium | reverse complement strand
CGGGGGCTCTGATAGGTTACATGACCGGCCGAGCATCGCCACAAACGACCCACGATGGCATCCCACCCTTTTACTCGTTACTCGTTAGAATCTTCGCCTATCCCAGCCAACCTCATCCTTCTGCCGATCCCGCTTAATCGTTAATCGTCAATCGTTACTCCCCCCGAAGTCCCCTTCGGGGGCTCCAGCTGAACAGGGCGCACTGCCGTGCGCCCCTACAATTCGTAACCGGCCAAAAATCGCCACACACGGCCCACAACGACCTCCAGCCAACCCCTTACTCATTAATCGTTAATCGTCAATCGTTACTCTCCCCCCCTCTCACACTTGCCGCGCGAGGATGCGCCGGGCTACGGCATCCTCCACCCGCTGGTAGTGGTGGAATTCCATGGTAAAGGTACCCCGGCCCTGGGTCAGAGAGCGCAGCCGAGTCGCGTAGCCGAACATCTCGGCCAGGGGCACGTACGCCCGGATCACCTGAACACCGCCCGGTCGTTGCTCAATGCCCTCGATCTCCCCGCGCCGCGCGTTGATGTCGCCGATGACATCGCCCAGGTACTGCTCGGGCACGGTGACCTCCACCTTCATGATGGGCTCCAGAAGCACGGGCCCTGCCTTCTTCGCTCCTTCCCGCGTGGCCATGGACGCCGCGATCTTGAACGCGATGTCCGACGAATCCACCTCGTGATAGGAACCATCCACCAACGTGGCCTTCACATCCACCATGGGATACCCGGCCAGGATCCCCGCGTCCAGTGCCTCCCGGATGCCCGCTTCCACCGCGGGGATAAACTCCTTGGGCACCACACCGCCCACCGTCTTATCCTCGAACTCAAACCCTTTGCCGGGCTCCAGGGGTTCCAACTCCAGCACCACATGGCCGTACTGACCTCGCCCACCCGTCTGGCGGACGAAACGACCTTCCTGGCGCACCGGTCGGGTGATGGTCTCCTTGTACGCGACCTGAGGCCGACCCACGTTGGCCTGCACCCGGAACTCCCGCATCATCCGGTCGATGAGCACCTCCAGGTGGAGCTCGCCCATGCCGGAGATGATGGTCTGGCCGGTCTGCTCATCGGTTCGCACCTTGAAGGTGGGATCCTCCTCGGCCAGACGGCGCAAGGCCTCGGCCAACTTCTCCTGATCCGCTTTGGTCTTGGGCTCAATCGCCACGGAAATGACCGGCTCCGGGAATTCGATGGATTCCAGGACAATGGGATGGGCCGGGTCGGCCAGAGTCTCGCCGGTGAAAGTCTGCTTCGGCCCCACGATCGCGCCGATATCCCCCGCGGCGATCTCCTTGATGTCCTCCCGCTTGTCCGCGTGCATGCGCAACAAACGCCCGATGCGCTCCTTCCGGTTGCGGGTGGTGTTCAAAACCGCCTTCCCCGCCTGGAGCCGTCCCGAGTACACCCGCACGTAAGCCAAGCGGCCCACGTACGGGTCCGCGACGATCTTGAAGACCAGGGCGGCCAACGGCCCATCCGGATCCGCCTCGCGCGTCTCCTCCTCCCCCGTCTCCGGGTTCACCCCCACCACCGGGGGAATGTCCAGCGGGGAGGGGAGATAATCCACAATCGCGTCCAGGAGGGGTTGGACGCCCTTGTTGCGCAAGGCCGTGCCGCAGAGGACGGGGACCAATTCGTTGTTGATGGTCGCCCGGCGCAGGGCCTGTTTGATCAGGTCCTCCGGGATCTCCTCCCCTTCCAGGTAGAGGAGCATAATCTCGTCGTCGTGGTCGGCCAGCGCGGTGATGAGCTCTTCCCGCTTCTCCGCGACCAGATCTTGGAGCTCCTCGGGCACATCGATGAGCTCCGGTCGGGCGCCCAGCTCATCGGTGAACACCCACGCCTTTTGGGTGATCAGGTCCACCATGCCCCGGAAGGACGCTTCCTCCCCAATGGGCACCTGGACCGCGACGGGGTTCGCGCCCAGCCGATCGCGGATCATGTCGATGGTGCGCCAGTAACTGGCGCCCACCCGGTCCATCTTGTTGACAAAGGAAATGCGCGGGACGCCGTAACGGTCCGCCTGGCGCCACACCGTCTCGGACTGGGGTTCCACCCCCGCGACCGCGTCGAAGACCACCACACCGCCGTCCAAGACCCGCAGGCTGCGCTGGACTTCCGCGGTGAAATCGATGTGGCCGGGGGTGTCGATGATGTTGATGAAGTGATCGCGCCACTCGCAGGAGATGGCCGCGGCCGTGATGGTGATGCCGCGTTCCTTCTCCTGGGGCATCCAGTCCGTGACCGTGGTGCCCTCGTCCACGTTCCCCAGCCGATACGTCTTGCCCGTGTAGAAGAGAATGCGCTCGGTCGTGGTCGTTTTCCCCGCGTCAATATGAGCAATGATTCCTATGTTACGAATACGCTGTAAATTCTCCCGACTCATAGAACATCCTTCCTAAACCGAAATATTGGGTCTCCTCAAAAAAGAATCCTGTGCGTATTAGACGAGCCTCGTCCGCTCGTCCTCCTCACAAAGCTTGATCTGTCCGTTCGTCAGCTATCGGCCATCGTCCCTTACCAACCCGTCTGCCCAGCTGGTACCGGGCCCCAGCACGGGATATCGACACCTCTTCCACACAACAAACGCCGCCGGCGCGAGGCCGACGGCGTTGCACATTCGAACCAACAGGCAGAACCGATACCCGGTGGGTCGATCTACCACCTGTAGTGGGCAAATGCCCGGTTCGCCTCTGCCATGCGGTGGGTGTCCTCTTTCTTCTTGATGGCCGCGCCCTGGTTCTTGGACGCGTCAATGAGCTCTGCGGCCAACTTCTCGGCCATGGACTTGCCCGCACGCTGGCGTGCTGCGTTCACCAGCCAGCGCAAGCCCAAACTACGCCGGCGGAACGCGGGCACCTCCAAGGGCACCTGATAGGTGGCCCCACCCACGCGTCGGGGGCGAACCTCCAACACGGGCATCACATTCTGCAACGCCTGCTCAAAAACCTCCACACCCGGCTTACCGGTCCGTTTTTCGATGATCTCAAAGGCCTCGTAAACGATCCGCTCCGCGAGACTCTTCTTGCCCCGCAACATCACCTTGTTGATGAGCCGCTGAACGTTCTCGCTGCCGTATTTCGGATCGGGTGGTATTTTGCGCTTTGGTGGTCGATATCGTCTTGGCATAGGTCCTCCGCAAAAGATGAACGAGTCACGAGTAGATTTATTTCTTCGGCCGCTTTGTGCCGTACTTGGAGCGAGCCTTCTTCCGGCCCTCCACGCCCGCGGCGTCCAACGCGCCCCGCACAATGTGGTAGCGCACGCCGGGCAAATCCTTCACACGACCCCCGCGCACCAGCACCACCGAGTGCTCCTGCAAGTTGTGGCCCTCACCCGGGATGTACGCGGTGATCTCAATGCCGTTGGTCAAACGCACACGCGCGATCTTCCGCAGCGCGGAATTGGGTTTCTTGGGCGTCATGGTACGCACCTGGGTGCACACCCCTCGCTTCTGAGGGGAGCCCTTGGGCAACCGCTTCAATTCCCCTTTCAGCGCGTTGTACGTGTACTGCAGCGCGGGCGCCTTTTCCTTCTTCTTCGGTCGTTTCCGTCCCTTGCGGACGAGCTGATTAATGGTCGGCAAGATTCACCCTCCTTATTTCCAACGTCCTTCCGGAAGGGGGAGTTTAACACAGAGGTCCTATCCGGTCAAACTCCCCCTCCGGGTTGGCGCGCTTAGCTCTGCTCTTCCCCGGTGGGAGGGGCTTCCACCGAGGGTTCACCCCCGTCGCGACCATCCCCATCCGGCGTCTCCGCCGCGGGAGGTGCGCCCAACAGGGTGCGACGGGCCTGTTCCAGGATGCGCTCCTGCTGCCCCTTCTGTTTCCGCTCCAACCGGGCCCGATAGCCCGTGCCCGCGGGGATCAGCTTCCCGATGATCACGTTCTCCTTGAGACCCCGCAGGTTATCCTGAGCCCCTCGCACGGCCGCATCGGTCAACACCCGGGTCGTCTCCTGGAAGGACGCGGCCGCGAGGAAGGATTCCGTGTTCAACGCGGCCTTGGTCACGCCCAAGAGCACCGGTTCCCCTCGGGCCGGGCGCTTGCCCTCCGCGATGAGCTCGCTGTTCACCCGTTCAAACTCAAACCGGTCCACCAACTCCCCGGGCAGGAACTCCGAATCCCCGGTCGCGCGCACCCGCACCTTCCGGGTCATCTGGCGCACGATGATCTCCACGTACTTATCGTGGATGTTCACACCCTGGGAGCGGTACACCTTCTGCACCTCCTCCACCAGATACCGCTGAGCTGCCTCGCGGCCCTGGATGCGGAGGATCTCCTTGGGATTCTTCGCGCCCTCGGTCAACTGGTCGCCGGCCTTCACCCGCTGGCCCGGCTCCACCCGCAGGCGAGCAGAGGGCGGGATCTCCGTCTCCCACACCTCCTTCTCCTCTCGCCGGATGACCACCACCAGCCGGTCGCCTTCCTTCTCCAGGTAGACCGTGCCTTCCATGCCGGCCACGATCTCATCCCCGTCCACACTGCGGGCCACGACCGTGTCCTCGGTCACCGTATCCCCTTCCGCGACGACCAACTCATACCCTTCGGGCACGGGGATTTCCCGGGTGAGGATCTGGGAGTTGGTGATGCTCAACTTGCGCACATCCCCTTCCCACCAGACGTTCACCACGCCGTCGATCTCCGCGATGACCGCCTCACCGCGCGGGGTGCGGGCCTCGAAGAGCTCCTCCACACGGGGAAGACCTTGGGTGATGTCCCCTGCGCCGGCCACACCACCCGTGTGGAACGTGCGCAACGTGAGCTGAGTGCCCGGCTCGCCGATGGACTGGGCCGCGATGATACCCACCGCCTCGCCCAGCTCCACCAGTCCACCCCGGGCCAGGTCCCGACCGTAGCACTTGCGGCACAGGCCAAAGCGGGTCTCGCACGTAAGCGGCGAGCGCACGTACACCTTGTCGATGCCCGCGGCATCGATGACCTTGGCCGCGGCCTCATCAATGATGGCCCCTGCTTCCACCAAGATCTCCCCGGTCTCCGGGTCTGTGATGGGAGCGGCCGCAATGCGGCTCACAATCCGGTCGCCGAACGGCTCCCCGATGCGCTTACTGCTCTCCCGGTCGATCCAGATGCCCTTTGTCGTGCCGCAATCCTCCTCCGTCACGATCACATCCTGGGCCACATCCACCAGACGGCGGGTGAGATAGCCCGCGTCCGCGGTGCGCAGCGCGGTGTCGGCCAGACCTTTGCGGGCGCCGTGAGTGCTCAAGAAGAACTCCAGAGCCGTGAGCCCCTCCCGGAAGTTGGATGTAATGGGCAGGGGGATGATGCGCCCGGACGGGTCGGCCATGAGCCCGCGCATGCCCGCGAGCTGTCGGACCGTCTGGATACCGCCCTTGGTGGAGCCGGACATGGACATCGCGCCCAAGCCCTCTGTGGGGTCCAGGAGCTTCTTCACTTCCTCGGTGATCTCGTCCGTGGCCCGGGTCCACAACTCCACGATCTTCAGGTACTTCTCCTCTTCGGTGATGAGCCCGCGGCGGAACTGGCGCTCCACCGCCTCCACCTTGGCCGTGGTCTCGGCCACAATTCGATCCTTGACCACAGGCACCTTGATGTCGCTGATCGCGATGGTGGTCCCGCTCTTCGTCGCGTAGTAGAAGCCCAAGTCCTTGATCACGTCCACGAACTTGGCCGTGCGCTCCGGCCCCAGACGCTGGTACGCGTCCGCGACCACCGCGTTGACCCGCTTCTTGTCCATCACATCGTTGACAAAACGCAGCTCCTCGGGCAGGTGCAGGTTGAAGATGACCCGGCCTACCGTGGTCTCCACCACCCCGGTGGTGATGGTCTTCTCCGGGTCGATGTTCTTGAGCAGGAGCCGATCCCGGATTTCGGTCAACGCCGCGGGCCCGATCTTGGGGATGGAAAGGACGGCCTGACGGCCCTCCTTCATCTTCGCCACCAACTCGCCCACCGACGTGATGCCCCCGTTGATAAGGGCCTTCTCCACCCGGTCACTCAGCCCCAACTCGGAAAGGGGCACCGCGTCCAGCCAGGATTCGTACCAGACCTTGACGGGCGCGTGCAGGTCCACATGCCCCAGGTCATACGCGTACCGCACCTCTTCCAGACTGCCGAAGACCTTGCCCGTGCCCTTCACCCCGGGCTTGGCAATGGTCAGATAGTAGGTGCCCAGGACCATATCCTTGCTCGGGCCCACGATGGGTTCCCCGTTCGCGGGCTTGAGCAGGTTCCGGGTGGAGAGCATGAGCTCCCGCGCCTCCTGCACGGCCTTGTCGGACAAGGGGATGTGCACGGCCATCTGGTCGCCGTCGAAGTCCGCGTTGAACGCGGCGCAGACCAACGGATGCAGCTGGATCGCGTACCCGTCGATGAGCTTCACCTCAAAGGCCTGAATGCCCAAGCGGTGCAGGGTGGGCGCCCGGTTGAGGAGCACGGGCCGCTCCTTGACCACATCCTCCAGCACTTCCCACACCTCGGGCGCTTCCCGTTCCACCAGCCGCTTCGCGCTCTTGATGTTGTGCGCGTAAGCCAGGTCCACCAACCGGCGCATGACAAAGGGCTTGAAGAGCTCCAAGGCCATCTTCTTGGGCAGACCACACTCGTGCAGCTTCAGGTCGGGGCCCACCACGATGACGGAACGGCCCGAGTAATCCACCCGCTTGCCCAACAGGTTGCGGCGGAAGCGTCCCTGCTTCCCCTTGAGCATGTCGGAGAGGGACTTGAGCTTCCGCTTGCCCGACCGGCTGACCGCGCGGCCCCGCCGGCCGTTGTCGATGAGACTGTCCACAGCCTCCTGGAGCATGCGCTTCTCATTGCGGATGATCACATCGGGCGCCTGGAGCTCCAGCAACCGCTTGAGCCGGTTGTTCCGGTTGATGACCCGGCGGTACAGGTCGTTCAGGTCGGAGGTGGCAAAGCGCCCCCCGTCCAGCTGAACCATGGGACGCAGGTCGGGCGGGATGACGGGCAGGACGGTGAGGATCATCCACTCCGGCTTGTTGCCCGACTTGCGGAAGGCTTCCACCACCCGCAGGCGCTTTGCGGCCTTCTTGCGCCGCTGCTTGGACCGGGTGGTCTTGATCTCTCGGCGCAACTCCCGGGCCATCTTGTCCAAGTCCAGGTCCTTGAGGATCTCCAGGATGGCCTCCGCGCCCATGCCGGCCTCGAACACCCCATCCCAGCGCTGGCTCAGTTCCCGGTACTTGGATTCCACCAAGAGTTGGCCTTGCTTCAGCTCCTTGAGCTCCGCGATCTCCTGCCGCGCCTCCTTTTGCAGGCGTTCCCGCCGCGAGTCCAGATCCGAGAGGAGGGAGGTGCGCTTTTCCTCCGCCTCCTGCCGGACCATCTCCCGCCGGTCCTGCATGAGCTGGCGTACCTGTTCCTGTTCCTGGCGGATGTTCTCTTCCAGCTCGCTCAAACGGGCCTGGATGATCTTGTTCAGGGTTTCCAGGTGTTGGTTGGTGACCGTCTCCCCCGCGGGGAGGATGGGTTCCTCATCCCAGGGCACGGTCAAGGGCTCTTCCAGCGTCTGGCCCACGGAGCGCTCCAACCGCGCCTGCAGCTCCCGCGCGACGGTCATCACCTCGTCGGTGAGCTGGGCCAACCGCTCCTCCAGCGCCGCGATCTCCTCCTGCTCCACCTGGTCCAGCGCGGCCAGGTTGTTGACCTCCTGCTCGGAGATCGCGTCTAGCTGGGCCTGGATCTCCTTTTCCAGGTTGTCCAGGCTGTGCTTGAGGGCCGTCTCCCGCCGCTGGATGGCCTTCACCCGCGCTTGCTCATCCACCCGGATGACAATGTACTGTGCGAAGTAGAGAACCCGCTCCAGGTTGCGCGGGGAGATGTCCAACAGCAACCCCAACCGGCTGGGCACGCCCTTGACGTACCAGATGTGGCTCACCGGCGAGGCCAGGGAGATGTGCCCCATGCGCTCCCGCCGTACCCGACTGGGGGCTACTTCCACACCACACTTCTCACATACCACCCCCTTGTACCGGGGTCGCTTATACTTGCCACACGCACACTCCCAATCGCGGGTCGGGCCGAAGATGCGCTCGCAAAAGAGCCCATCCCGCTCCGGCCGGAGCGTGCGGTAGTTGATGGTCTCCGGTTTGAGCACCTCACCGTAGGACCAGGATAAAATCTGCTCCGGCGAGGCCAAGCTAATGCGGATGGCTTCAAAATCATTAACTTCCACGGTCACACCCTCCTATCGCGGCTTCCCCTGCACGGGATTCTACGCGAACCGGTCCGGGGGAGGGAGCCTGTCCCTCCACCCCGGACGGATCTCATCATGCCCTTTACTCTTCCTCTTCCTTCTCGAATCGGGTCATCACGCCGGGCAAGGAGAGGCTGAAGCCCAGGTGCGGGACTTTCTCTTCGGTCACTTCCTTGCCAAAGCGGATGACTTCGCCCCGCTCGTTGATGACTTCCACGGCCAGGGCCAGGGATTGCAGCTCCTTGACCAGCACGCGGAAGGATTCAGGGACGCCGGGCGGGCTGATGGGTTTGCCCTTGACAATGGCCTCGTAGGTCTTCACCCGCCCACTCACGTCGTCCGACTTGACGGTGAGGATCTCCTGGAGGGTATAGGCCGCGCCGTATGCCTCCAGGGCCCACACTTCCATCTCACCAAACCGCTGACCACCGAACTGGGCCTTACCACCCAACGGCTGCTGGGTCACCAGGCTGTACGGTCCGGTGGAGCGGGCGTGCACTTTGTCTTCCACCATGTGGTTCAGTTTGAGTATGTACATCTGGCCCACCATGACGGGCTGGTCATAGGGCTCGCCCGTCTTGCCGTCGTACAGGACGAACTTGCCGCTGACCGGGGTGGGCCAGCCACTTTCCTTGCTGTACGCCTCCGCGGCGTCGTAGAGCGCGTCCAACGTCTCCGGCTCGGGCAGGGGCTGCTCGTAGTGGAGGAGCCACTCGCGCAGGGCCACCCGTCGGGCTTCCCGGTCCCGCGCTTCCCGCTCCTCCGAGGAAAGGTGGTCCCCCTCCCAGAGCAGGATCTGCTCCGGTTCGTACCCCCGTTCCCGCAGCCACTCGGTGAGCGCGGACCGCCGCGCGTACACCCGATCCGTCAGGAGCCGCTGGACATCGTAGCCCTTGGGCTCGAGCCAGCTCACCAGGTAGGTGCGCCGGACTTCCTCATCGTCCTCAAATTCCTCGGTGGGGATGTCCGCTTCCTTCACCGCGGCCCACGCGCGCTCGGTGACCTCGGCCCATGCTTTGTCGATGAGCCAGGCCCGGGCCAGCTCGCTCTCGATCTCCACCTCTTTCGCGCCGTCGAAGACCGGTGTCATCACCTTGAAGCCCAACCGGTCCGCGGCCCAGCCCAAGTGCGTCTCCAACACCTGACCGATGTTCATACGGCCGGGCACGCCCAGGGGGTTCAAAATGATGTCGATGGGTGTGCCGTCGGGCAGGAAGGGCATGTCCTCCACAGGCACGATGCGGGAGACCACCCCCTTGTTCCCGTGCCGACCGGCCATCTTGTCCCCTTCCAACAGGCGTCGCCGCTGGGCCACGGAGACGCGCACCATGGTCTCCACGCCCGCGGGGAGATCCCGGTACTCCTCCCGGGTGAAGACTTTCACGTCCACCACTTTGCCCTTTTCCCCGTGGGGCAGGCGCAGGGAGGAGTCCTTCACTTCCCGGGCTTTCTCGCCGAAGATGGCCCGCAGGAGTTTCTCTTCCGGGGTCAGGTCTGTCTCACCCTTGGGCGTGATCTTGCCCACCAAGATGTCCCCCGGCTGGACGACCGCACCCACGCGGATGATGCCGTTCTCGTCCAGGTTGCGCAACGCGTCCTCACCCACGTTAGGGATGTCCCGGGTGATCTCCTCGGGCCCCAGTTTGGTGTCCCGGGCTTCGGCTTCGTAGCGCTCAATGTGGATGGAGGAGTAGAGGTCGTCCTGAACCACCCGCTCGCTGACCACGATCGCGTCCTCGTACACGGCCCCTTCCCAGGAGAGGAAGGCGATGAGGACGTTCTGCCCCAGGGCCAGCTCGCCCTGGTCCGTGGAGGACGCGTCGGCCAGCACATCGCCGGGCTCCACCCGCTGCCCCTTGCGCACCGCAGGCCGCTGGTTGATGAGGGTGGATTGGTTGGACCGGTGGAATTTGCGCAGGGGATAGGACCGCCGGTTTCCGTCCTCCTCCAGGACGACGATCTCATCACCCGTGGTCCGGATGACTTCGCCGGCCTTCTCCGCGAGGACCACTTGGCCCGAATCCTGGGCCGCGCGGCGCTCCACCCCGGTGCCCACCAGGGGCGAGGAGGGCTTGACCAGGGGCACGGCTTGCCGCTGCATGTTGGACCCCATCAGGGCTCGGTTCGCGTCGTCGTGCTCCAGGAAGGGAATCAGGGAGGAGGAGACGGAGACGATCTGCTTCGGCGAGACGTCGATGTAGTCCACTTCCTCCGGCGTCGCGACGGTGAAGGTCTGTTCCCGCCGGACAGGGATGCGATCTTTGAGGAACTGGCCTTTGTCATCCACTTCCGCGGAGGCCTGCGCGATGACGTACCGGTCCTCCTCGTCCGCGGAGAGGTATTCGATCTCATTGGTGATGTACGCGCGCACCCGGATTTCGGGTCGACGGTCGGCCTGGGCCGCGATGCGCAGGGCCATCTCCTCGTCCACCCGATCCCCGATGTCGCCGATGACTTCGCCGCTCTCCGGGTCCACAATGCGCTCGGCCAGGAAACGACCGACCAGTTTGTCCGGGTCGTTTTCCACGGTGTGGCGCACCCGGCGGGCCGGTGTTTCCAAGAAGCCGTATTCGTTGACCCGCGCGTAGGTGGCCATGGACCCGATGAGGCCGATGTTGGGCCCTTCCGGGGTCTCAATGGGGCAGATGCGGCCGTAGTGGCTGTGGTGCACGTCGCGCACTTCGAAGCCCGCGCGCTCTCGCCGCAGACCACCAGGGCCCAACGCGCTGAGCCGGCGCTTGTGGGTCAGCTCGGAGAGGGGGTTGGTCTGGTCCATGAACTGGCTGAGGGGGGAGCCCCCGAAGAATTCCCGGGTGGCCGCGACCACAGGCCGGATGTTGATGAGGGAAACAGGGCTCATCTGGCCCGGTTCGCGGATGGACATGCGCTCTCGGACCACCCGCTCCATGCGGAGGAGCCCCACCCGCAGTTGGTTCTGGATGAGTTCGCCCACGGTCTTCACCCGACGGTTGCCCAGGTGGTCGATGTCATCGGGCTTTTCCTCGCCGTTGTTGATGCGGATCATGTGCTTGACCAGGGCGATGAAGTCTTGGTGTGTCAGGGTCCGCACCCGTTCGGGCACGTCCACGCCCAAGCGGCGGTTCAGTTTGTAGCGCCCCACCCGGGTCAGGTCGTACCGCCGAGGGTCGAAGAACATGTTCTCCACAAAGGTACGCGCGTTCTCCTCGGTGGCCGGGTCGCCGGGGCGCAGGCGCTTGTAGATCTCCAACAGGGCTTCCCGACCGTTCTTGGCCGGGTCCTTTTCAATCGTGGCCTGGATGTACTTGTGTTCCGGATCCGTGTCCACGTCCTCAAAGAGGGCCAGGAGTTCCTCGTCGGTGCCCTCCTTGATCACCGCGCCCAGGGGAAGGAGGTTCTCATCATATCCTTCCTTGGTGCGCCCTACTTCGGCCAGGGCGCGCAGGAGCGTGGTCACGGGCAGCTTGCGCTTCCGGTCCACCTTGACGCTGATCACGTCCTTGCGGGATGTTTCGAACTCCAACCACGTACCCCGGCCCGGGATGAGTTTGGCGGCACAGAGGTCCCGCCCCGTTTGACGGTCCTCCTCCAGGGTGAAGTACGCGCCCGGGGAGCGGATGAGCTGGCTGACCACCACCCGCTCGGCACCGTTGACAATGAAGGTGCCGTTCTCGGTCATGATGGGGAAATCACCCATGAACACGTCCTGTTCGGTGATCTCCCCGGTCTCCCGGTTGATCAGGCGCACCTTCACCCAAAGGGGCGCCGCGTAGGTCATATCCCGTTCCCGGCACTCCTGTTGGGTGTACTTGGGTTCCTTGAAGTAGAAGTCCCCAAAATGCAATTCCAGGTTCTTGTTGAACCCGACGATTGGGGAGATCTCGTCGAACAGCTCACGCAGGCCCTCGGTCTGAAACCACCGGAAACTCTCGAGCTGGACCTGAATGAGCGGGGGCAAATCCATCACTTCCTGCATGCGAGCGTAGGACTTGCGGATGGGAGCACGCGACCTTGTCTTGCTCATGCGACTCTTTCTCCTCTTGAAGGATACAACACGAACCGTGGCCGGTGGGTTTCAGGAGGTATCCACGGTCGGATATCCGTGCTTATGTCTCTTGTGACGCGCGAAAATGCCCGGCTGGAAGGGGACGTCCTCGTCAACCCTTTGGCTTGGTCTGCATTGTGTGGACCCCTATCCCCCGGGCATGTGCGATAAACACACCAATCCCTTTGCCGTGCGTCGTTTGATAACCACTGTGGGAATCACAGGCCGGGTGTGGAGGGAACGTGGGGATTTCCCCTTCCTCCCTCTTGGCCCCGCCAGCGGAGACAGCTACAACCGCAATCTGTAATGATAGCAAAGAAACAACCATCCGTCAAATAGCCACCAGGCGTTGGACAAACTGGGTGAAGGTTGTACCGAGAAGTTATACGCACGGACAGAGGGGGATGGATGGGGGGAGGGAGGAACGATTAACGATTAATGAGTAACGATTAAGGGGTTGGCTGAAGGGCGAGGTTGGCCGGGATGGGCGAAGAGCCTAACGCATAACGAGTAACGAGTAAAAGGGGCGGGAAGGCCCATCTTGGCTCGTTTGTGGCGATGCTCGGTCGGTCATGCACCTCCGCCCGTGTCCCGCACAACGTCCTTGGCCCCCCTCCTCTCTCCCAGCATTGGGAGAGAGGAGGG